>NZ_JBPYDA010000005.1:0-228453 GCF_051847375.1 Psychrobacter sp. 2Y5 | reverse complement strand
GACTTGCATCTTAAAGTCTAGGTCGTAACGCATAAAAATACCCCATAAGTTGTGTCCAACTTATGGGGGTCAGTTCAGGTTGGGGCTTTTTTGATAACGATTAATAAATACTAGACTTTTTGCCGTCTTTTCAACCACCGTGGCACTCGAGTAGTCGTGCCGTTTAACAGGGCATTAAAAAGGGCGGCGAGTAAAATTAGCAATACGCCTAGATACTGAATAATCGTTAGCGACTGGTTTAATAATAAAATAGCTAGAGCAATAGCAGTCAACGGCTCAAAGATGGTAAATACCGAAGCGCGCGAAGCGGGAAGTTTTTCTAGCGCTTTCATATATAGCGCGAAAGGCACGACGGTACCGATCAGTGCTAGCCCTAAAGCATAGCCCCAAGTCAGTATCGGTAAACTCAATAACTTGCTATAAGTCTGATAAGTCTCAGGTATTAATAACAGCACGCTGGCGCTAATAACAATGGAGGTAAAAAACACTAAAGGCGCAGGGTGCGCGTAGTGCATAGCGCGTTTACCAAGCACGCCATATAATGAGTAACACACCCCTGCTAGTAGTCCTAATACAATACCCCAATTGACTTGCGCGCCATCTCCAGCCATCGTCAAGCCTACGCCAAATACGGCGACTAAAGCGAGCAATGCTGACTGACGAGTGATAGACTCATTAAGGAAAATCGCGGCAAACAATAAGCTAAATACTGGCGCGGTATATAGCAGTGCGACTGCTGCCCCAGCACCCACATAAATGACCGCAAAAAAGTAACAGAGCGACATACCCAGTACGCCAATTAGCGATTGCAGTGCCAAGCCGCCCCATTGTTTCGGGCTGAGATTGAGCAGCTGCGCGTATAGCTTGGGTAGCATGACAAGGATGATTAAAGCCGCAGTCACGATTCGCAAAATAGTAATCTGCCAACCACTAAAGCCTAGCTGATTAAGATAAGTCGAAAATATCCCAAGCGTGCCCCAACAGACAGCAGCGGTGATAATTTGAATAGTCCCTAACCACTGACCTGATCCTTGTATCCGCCCTTGCTTGGCTAACAGACTACTTTGGGTCATGGTGTTTTCACTCCTAAAATATAGCGTCGAGAGTCTATAGTGATGATTAGTCTTGAGCTAAAATATGAATGAGAGTCCTACATAAAAAAGACAACCCCGTTTAGGCTGCCTTCTTAATGCTGCTAAGGGACGTTATCTAACCTAACGCCATTTAAGTGAACTAGTCATGAACTAGCCTAAAGCATTATTTAGTGCACCAAGCTAAACTTACGCTTGTTCTGCTGACTGTGCTTTAGGATTAGGTTGCTCATTTTCAATCTCAATGCGTACGCCCCAATCATCAATGTTTAGCTCGTGACAGTTGTTGCCAGGACCATTGATGCGATCAACGACTAAGAAGTCGCAGTCGGCGCTCAGCGCGAGTAGCGGATGGTGCCAGACATCTCTATTGTATTGCACGCCTTGATGCGACTTAGCATAAAACACCGTTAAGTCATCTGCTGACTGCGGTGGCTCGCCCGCAGGAGCAACCACTACAATATAGTCTCGACCATTCATTGAAAAAAAGGCTTGCGTGCCAAACGGGTGATATTCCATCACTGATAAAGTAATAGGAAAATCACGTTTTTTAGCGCGAAAGATACTTAGTCCGACTTCACCACCATCTAGCGCTACTTTGGTAATAGCGTGATGACGACAAGCATAACCTCGGTTGATATGATAACAATTATCAGGCGTTTGTTGCTCATCATCATAAGGTTCAATCACCGTGCCATAGGGAGCAAACGCAGCTTTAGTTAAAGGTTTTGCAACGATCGTAGTACTCATGACTTTGCCTTACTTTTATTATGACTACCTGCAAACTTATCATAAACTTGCAGGCGACTTAAATCACTATTTAGGAGTAAATAGTATATCCGAATGAATGCTTATACTTGATATTGTTTACTATTCTAGATGACTTATTATTCTGGACGAATAAACGGCATATGTCTATTCACATCTTTATAGAGTAAGTATCTAAAGGGACCAGGGCCACCCGCGTAACAAGACTGGGGGCAAAATGCGCGTAGCCACATAAAGTCACCCGCCTCAACCTCTACCCATTCAGCGTTCAAGTGATAGACAGCTTTACCTTCTAGCACATACAAGCCGTGTTCCATCACATGGGTTTCATCAAATGGAATCACGCCGCCCGGCTCAAAAGTGACGATGTTCACATGCATGTCGTGACGCATATCAGACTGCTCGGTAAATCGAGTGGTTTTCCATACGCCATTGGTATCTGGCATCTCAATAGCTTCGACCTCATGGTCGCTAGTGACAAAGGCTTCAGGTACCTCGATACCTTCTACAAATTGATAAGCTTTGCGGATCCAATGAAATTTAACGTTGGAGTCGCTATTGTTTTTCAGTGTCCATTTGCAGCCAGGGGGTAAAAATGCATAACCACCGGCTTCCATATGATGCGTCTCTCCTTCAATCGTAATATCCATCTCACCTTCAACGACGAACAATACCGCTTCGGCTTTAGCATCCAGCTCAGGCTTATCAGAGCCGCCATTGGGTGCGACCTCAACGATATATTGGGAGAAGGTTTCTGAAAAACCGCTTAACGGACGAGCAATCACCCACATACGCATACCTTCCCAAAAGGGCAGGTAGCTAATCACAATATCAGTTAGGACACGTTTGGGAATAATCGCATAAGCTTCGGTGAAGACAGCGCGATCAGATAGGAGCTGTGTTTGTGGCGGCAATCCACCAGTTGGTGCGTAATAAGTACTTTTTTTTGACATGATTTATAATCCTTAGTAGTTGTGTGCCGCGATAAATAGTGTCTAAGCCTGTAAAGTGAAAGGGAAATATACCCGTTTGGCTAAGGCTTTCGTTAAGACACCAAACCACGTAGCGCTTGCTTGAGAGGCAAAGCTAGTTAAAATATTTAGACAGAGCCCAGTAGTGAGGCATTAACCGTCTTGAGCGTATCATCAGTTAGCTTCTGTGGTTGCTACTATATAGGTGGCTAATACGGACGTGGCACATACGTAAGTAGCTCATATTTAAGTGCTTATAAAAAGATGATGATACGCCTCTACGTCTCATGAATGGCTACATCCAGTTGGCGATGTTATTTTCGGTGGCTGGATGGTTTTCATACCAGTGCTTAGCGATTTCATCGCGCCGGCAGACCCAAACATCAGGCTTACTGGTGATGTATTTTAAAAATTGTTTAAGAGCAGTGATACGACCTGCGCGACCAATGATACGGCAATGCAAGCCAATAGTTAGCATTTTAGGCTGGTTTTTGCCTTCTTTGGCACCTTCTTCATAAAGCGTATCAAAGCTGTCTTTTAGATACTGATAAAAAGGTTCAGCATTAGTGAAGCCCGGACTTGAAGCAAAGCGCATATCATTAGTTTCAAGGGTATAGGGGATGACTAGATGCGGCTTGCGAGTTAGGTTGTTGCCGTCTTCTACTTTGACATTGAGCCAATAGGGGAGCTCATCAGCATAAGAGTCAGAGTCGTAAATATAACCGCCTTGCTCAGCGACTAATTCGCGAGTATTAGGGCTGTCACGACCAGTATACCAGCCTAGTGGCTGCTTGCCGAGCATACGCTCGAAAATTTGGGTAGCGGCGCGCACGTGTTCGCGCTCCGTTTCGCGGTACATATACTGATAAGTGATCCAGCGTAGTCCATGGCTTGCTACTTCATGGCCGTCTTCTAAGACGCGCTCAATAATGTGCGGGGTCTTTTCAGCCGCCGCGGCACAAGTGAACGTGGTAATGGGCAAACCATATTCTTTAAACGTATCGAGCACGCGCCAAACGCCAACGCGACTGCCATATTCAAAAGCGGATTCGATAGACTGATGACGATTGGTAAATTCAGGAGTCCCTAAGACATCAGATAAAAACCGTTCTGATTGACCATCACCATGCATCACACTATTTTCTGCACCTTCCTCAATATTGAGGACAAACTGCACGGCGATTCTAGCGCCGCCCGGCCAGTTTGCTTTAGGAGGAGTGTCAGCATAGCCTTTTAAGTCGCGAGGATAAGCGGAGTGATCAAAGTCGCTAGTAATTTTTTGCGTCATAATATTTTTCCTTCTATTCGTACTGTTTGCTAACCATCTCGTTATTTATTAGGGTCTTAAAAGTACAGAGTGTTTATTTGTGCGCTAAAGTTTTATTAAGCTCAATGCCATATTTGCGCATGAGTAACCAGTAAATTAACCCTCCTATCGCAGCGCCTAATAAGAAACCGTAACCTTCGAATTTTGCCAAACTGGGCACGAGTACTGTCGCCACAGAAAATAACGCGCCGATAGCAAAAGCGACAAGACCGCGTATATTCCAGCCTTTGGTATAATAATAAGCGCCAGTGGGCTGCGCAGAAAATAAGTCGTTCATGTTGATGTTTTGGCGTCTAATAATGTAGTAATCGATGACCAAAATCCCAAAGAACGGCGCGATGATAGCGCCAACGACGTTTACAAAACCGACGATACCAATTTTACTGATAACGGATAACCAAAGCGCTCCTACAAAGAAGGCAATGATTGCCGTAATTAAGCCGCCACGGCGAAAGTTAATGTGTCTTGGGAACAAGTTGGCCAAATCATAAGCGGGCGGTATAAAGTTGGCAACCATATTAATACCAACAGTCGCCGCAAAAAAGGTGAGAGCAGCCACAATAGTCAGCGGTAGCGAGTCGACTCTTTCTACGATATCTGAGGGGTTAGTTAAAGCTTCGCCAAAGAGCACTAAAGTACCGGCGGTGATAATCAGCGCGATAAAGGAGAAGAACACCATATTGATAGGCAGACCAATCAGATTACCCTTACGCATATCGCGCTCACTACATAAAAAGCGTGAAAAGTCGCCAAAGTTAATCACTACTGCCGCAAAATAAGCCACCATCGTACCGACAATAGCAGTAAAGGCTTGCACAGAGGTACCAGCGTAATCGCTACCGCTAGTAAAAATGGAGTTGATTGCGGGTAACAGCTCAGAGCCTGATTGATACCAAATCATACCCATCAGCACCACCATTACGACATAAACCAGTGGTCCTGCCCAGTTCAAAAAGTGCTTGATAGGCTCAATACCCGCCCAAAATAGCATAATTTGAAACAGCCAAACGATGACAAACGCTAGCCATGCCGTACCGTTGAGCCCTAAAAAGGTAGTATCCGAGCTACCCATAAATACGGCGAGCAAAATAGCCACAGCGGTTGAGGCAAAATAGGTCTGCACCCCATACCAAAATATACCAATGATCGCTCGTAATAACGAAGGCAGATTGGCACCATTGATCCCCATGCTAGCGCGAATGAGTACAGGGAAAGGGACACCGTATTTGACGCTAGGCTTACCCGTCAGATTGACCATCAGCATCACGATGAAACCGGCGCAAATGATAGCCGCCATCACCCACCAGCCACTGAGTCCATAGCTTAAGAACAAGGAGGCAGCGAGGGTATAACCAAATAGGCTTTGGATGTCATTAGACCAGACATTAAATATCGAAAACCAACCCCAGTTGCGATCTTCAGGCTGTAAAGGAGCAAGATCCTCGTTGTATAATCTGGAGCTTTTGCGCTCTGGATCGAAAGTATTACAATCATACAGTGCACTATTCGGCTGGTTGCTGGCCTGACCTGCTTGCTCATTAGCAGTAGACATCCTTTTCTCCTTTTGGATTGAAATCAATCTGAACTAAGATTGTTAACACTTTATAGAATAATTGTTAACACTTTAAGGATGTCTAAGGCATTGGTCAAGACAATTATTTGATTTATGTTTATGACTCATTCACAGCGTTTAGGTTTAGTTTAAAGTCCAGAGGCATAGGCCACGAGTTGCTGGCGC
The DNA here is from genome assembly GCF_051847375.1 of Psychrobacter sp. 2Y5. Classification (NCBI taxonomy): domain Bacteria; kingdom Pseudomonadati; phylum Pseudomonadota; class Gammaproteobacteria; order Moraxellales; family Moraxellaceae; genus Psychrobacter; species Psychrobacter sp. 2Y5. The sequence goes on along the minus strand of NZ_JBPYDA010000005.1, from coordinate 222,558 downwards.
TCGGTATCGCTCAGCTCAGTAATATTACCTAATGGCATATAGCCGGTTTGTACTGCAGTCACCACTTTAGCTTGGTGAATTTTCACATCCTCAGGGGTTTGTAAGACAATACCAGCAGGCGGGGCATTGAAGCCTTGCTGTGTTGGCTGCGCGGCGTGACAAGTACTACAGCGGGTGTGCACAATATCCATAATTGGGTTGTCAGTAGCAGCGCTCACTGCAACTGCATCGGTAGCAGTACCTGTCGTCTTAGCAGCGGCAGATGTTGATTCAGTAGCAGCAGGCGGCGTAGTGTTAGGATCTGTTTCAGGGTTGGCTGTAACAGGAACAGCAGACTGCACGGGCGGCACTGGGAGCGGTTCAATAGGTGCAGGGCGCATCCAGATAATCAATAAAACGGTTAATAAAGCCGGAATCCATAGGAATTTTGTCTGCGTATTGCCCAAGTGCTTTTGGTTAAAATAGTGACGTACGAGCGCGGTAATGACCCCTACAAACACTAGCACTAACCAGCCATGTGCATGTGAATACATCATAGGGTAGTGATTACTAATCATAGTAAAGATAAGCGGCAGGGTAAAATAGTTATTCATTAAAGAGCGGTTCTTGGCCATTAGTGCCAAATCCGCGACGTCTTTACCCGGTTTTTCCCCTTTACGGACACAATCCACTAGCGCGCGCTGAGCGGGCATGATCCCAAAAAAGACATTACCTGCCATGATAGTACCTAAAATAGCACCGACATGGATAAAGGAGGCGCGATCACTAAACAGCTGGTATGAGCCCCAAGTAGCAATCACTAGCAGTATAAAGATAGTAGAGCTAAACACTAACGCATTCTTACCGATACGGCTACGGACGATAACCTCATAGACAAAGTAGCTACCAAACAAGAAGAGTAAGCTGGTCGAGATAGCGCCGATATTGCTACCAAAAGCGACTTTGCTTGGGTCGATCAGATAAGCGGTCGCATTGGCATAGTAGACAATCGCCATCATCGCCGCACCAGTCAGCCAAGTGGTATAAGCTTCCCACTTAAACCAATGCAGCGTCTTTGGCATCTCTTCAGGTTCGAGCTTGTATTTCGCGATTTCATAAAACCCGCCACCGTGTACGGCCCACAAATCGCCAGAGATACCTTTATCGGCTTTCCACTGCGGCGGCTTGCGTAAGCTGAGATCGAGCCAGACAAAATAAAAGGAAGCACCAATCCATGCTATGCCGGCGATAACGTGAAACCAGCGAAAAAATAAAGCGACCCAATCAAGAAGATATGCACCCATGCGACTACTGTCCTTTTATACGATGTCTTAAATACTGCGTTTAATACGAAAAAATAAATTACGAGCCGCGGTAAGTGCTGTAACCGTGAGCACTTAGTAACAGGGGCACATGATAGTGACTGTCATCACTAACCACAAAGTCGATGATGACTTGTGGATAAAAAGCCGTTAGTTCTTGAGTGTCAAAATAGGCTTGCGTATCGAAAGTCAAAGTATAGCGACCAGTGCTCAGCTCACGATCAACAGCGCTAATGTCCTCATCAAACTGCCAGCTATCCGGGCTAACGCGGCCATCGCTATTGGTGGTGCCATGAGCCAAAAGCGTCGCGTTTGAATGGTTATGGACTCGGTGTAGAGCGACCGCGATATCGGCGGCAGGTCTGCCCAAATGGGTGTCTAAGATGTGTGAGGAAAGAGTGGCTGACATAATGAGTCCTTTTATATTTTAAGGGTGCGGTTTATTGAGCTAAACAGCTTGTTCAAATAATTTGTTTAAACGCAAGCGCGTGATTTTGTTTTGTTCAGTAGCAGCGTTGACAAGCTCAGTGGCTCGATCATTCGGCAAACGCGCTAGTAGTAAATCGAGCATTTGCTGGGCGCTCTTACCCGTTGCAAAGACAATAAAAATAAAGCCAAACTTATCGAGATACTCTTGATTACCTTGTGCTAAAGCCTCAAGAACCTCATCTTCTGCCTCATTCGCTCCTGATTGTTCATGAGCGGCGCTATCTTGGGTGTCGCGATATTTTTCTTTTAGAGTGGCGACATTACCGATTTGTGGATGGCCATCAAGCGCCTCTAACAAGTCTGACTCCTGCTGTTGTACTTTGGCCCATATCGCATCGCTATGAGCGGTTAGGGCCTCTAGCGTAGCGAACGGCCGAGCGCTGGCTACCTCACGTGCCCAGCGAGAGCTAGTACAGCAAGTGAGGAGGGTTGAGGTTGCTTGGGCTTGGTCAAAGTCGTTGAATTGCGCTAGGGTTAAACTCACGATGAAGTCCTTTTCTTGTAGGGTAGAAGCCTCATAACGTTTCAAAATGAGGACACGCCTTAAATATTTGGCGGCCTATTCGTATGCTAAAGTGCTATTGCATGAGAGTAATAATAAAAGTATAAATTAAAAGCCAATTGGTTTATATTGGCTATTTTGCTTAAACCTGACCAATTGGTCAACTACTTTATGCAATATATCATAATTTATCGCGTTAAGTACGCAATAATTTAAGCTTTATAAGCAATAGTCAGCCACCAAGCTGTCATTATCCCCCCTTTTTACTGGATGAATTTATGACTTTTACTACCGAAAATGAGTTGAGTACCGCAGACAATGATACTCATCGCAGCCAACAAGACATTCGTGCTCATAATCAAGCCGTTATCCTAAAGGCCGCCGAAGAGGAATTCGTGCTAAAAAGCTTCCGCGGCGCTACCATGCAAGGTATTGCAGATCGTGCCGGGTTGCCAAAAGCCAATGTGCATTATTATTTTAAGAATAAAAAAAACCTATATGAAAAAGTACTGCGCGCTATTATCGAGGAGTGGAACGAAGGCTTAGTGACGATGACGGTAGATAGCGACCCAAAAACGGTCATTGAACAGTTTGTCAGAACTAAACTGCATCAAGCTTTTGCTCATCCCAATCGTCATAAACTTTTTGCCCTTGAAGTCATCGGCGGCGCGCCGCATTTGCATGATTTTATGTCGCATACGATGCAAGACTGGGCGCTTGATAAAGCGCAAGTGATGAAGACCTGGCATGAGCAAAGCAAGATAGGGATCAAAGATCCGCTACACTTATTGATCTTGATCTGGGCGACCACCCAGCGTTATGCTGAATTTGAAACCGAAATTGTCGGTTTATTACAAAAAGAGGCTTATGGGAAGGACGATGAAGACCGAGCCGCCGAGTTTTTAGTACCGTTTATCTTGCGCGGCTGCGGTCTAGAATAAGCTGTCAGAACCAATTATCAGCGCCTTTTTATTAGCTTTTTAAGGCAACTCCCGAACTGGCTTGAGTTTATGCTCTAGGCCATCGTCAATATGCTGTTCAGGGGTATCGAACTCGACACCATAATTCTTAGGTAGGATCATATCAAGCGCAATCGCTATGATGCCAGACACGGTGACTGCCGAACCGAAGATATTGCGAAAGAACTGCGGCATTTGCGCGAACACGTCAGGTACGAAGGCCACACCCATAGCAAGACCTAATGAAGTGGCAATGATAAGGATATTACGATGGGTAAAGTCGACCGTCGATAGAATACGAATACCCGCTGTCGCTACGGTAGCAAACATTAATAGCGTAACACCGCCTACTACTGGCTTTGGCAGTTGAGTGAAGATCGCGCCAAGAATCGGAAATAGACCCATTGTGAGCAAGATAGCCGCCACAAAAAAACCAACATAACGGCTGGCGATACCCGTCATCTGAATCACACCGTTATTTTGACTAAAAGTCGTCACCGGGAAGGTATTGAATACAGCGGCAATCAAAGAGTTGACACCATCACCCAATACCCCACCTTTGATACGTTTCTCGTAGACTGGGCCTTTAATCGGCTCACCTGAAATCATCGAGGTTGCGGTCAGATCGCCAGAGGTCTCGATACTAGTAATGACATACATAAAGGCAATCGGAATAAACGCTTGCCAGTCAAAACTAAAGCCAAACTTAAAAGGCACAGGAACCGTAAAGACCGCCGCTTCTGAGACTAATGAGAAATCAATCCTACCCATAAACATAGCGGCAACCAAACCGAGCATGAGACCAATAAAGATAGCGCTTGAGCGTATGACTTTATTATTAACAATACTAATCAGCACCACACTGACTAACACCCCGCCGCCCAATAATAGATTTGGCACACTCCCAAAATCCTCTGCACCAACGCCGCCTGCCAGATCTGTCAGACCAACCTTAGTCAAGGACAGACCAATAGTGACAATAACGCAGCCGGTAACGATGGGACTCATCAAAGATTTGAGCTTAGTGATAAACTGGCTTAAAAAGATCTCCACAAAGGCGCCTAAGAACGAAACGCCGAAGATTACGGATAAAATCTCCTCAGGACTACCACCGCGATTTTTTACCACAAAACCGGCAGCTAGTACGGCTGCTAAAAAACCAAAGCTAGTACCTTGTAACGCCATAAGCCCTGAGCCGATAGGACCCACTTTGCGAGTCTGAATAAAAGTAGCCACACCCGATACCATCAGGGACATACTGATTAGATAGGGGATATGCTGCCCTAAACCTAACGCTCCGCCGATGATTAAGGAGGGGGTAATAATACCGACAAAAGCTGCAAGGACGTGCTGGACAGCGCCTAAGAAGGCTTTTGCAGGGGCGGGGCGATCATGGAGTCCGTATAATAAATCGGGATTTCCTTGCGTCTTTGCAGTCGTTTCGCTCATGATAATTTCCTTTTATATGAACTTTGCAGTCCTCTGGAACAAAGAGTCGCACTTGTCCGTATGCTAATAAACCAAGAATAACTGTTCAATTTCTCTATCAAACATTAATGAAATAACCTGACCATTTAGTCAGCTATATGTAGGATATAGTGAAAGGGTTAACTATTGCAAAGCTTTTTTTACTTAAATACGGCATTTATTCAAAGTAAGCGCTAATGCTAGACTTGGCATCATGCTTACTTTTTGAATAAAAGCTTTGATTCATTGTTGCTAAATTATAAATACTTCGCTATTATGCCTTCCAGAATGTTAATGATAATAGTTATCGTTAACATTCTTAACATTATTAAAAATAATAGTGAGTCGTTATAGCAGCTAATCCCATGAGTGACAAAAGTCATTCATAAAAGTCGCTCAATAGAGTGGCTTTGCTGTTTTACACATCACTCGCTAACTCTTGAGCATAAATTTGATAGCAAAATAAAGTGAGTATTTTATGGGTGTAGCAGCGTTTTCTAGTCGTTTAAGCGTTTTATCGATGGGCATAGCCGCAGTATTATTATCACAGATGGCCAATGCTGCTGATATAAATGGCGTGCCTAGCACCACTTTGCAGACGGTTACGGTAACGGCGAATACTTCGATACGCGACAAAGTGCAGGAAGAGGCGGTGTATATTGACGACTACACGCCCGCCGCGCAGGCCAGTCACTTGAGTGACTTCTTAGATGTGATCCCTGGAGTTGAGGTCGGTGGGACTTCAACTGTGAATCAGCGAGTGCGCATACGTGGGCTTGATGATACTAACTTAAAAGTCACTATCGATGGTGCTCGTCAAGAAGGTACGCTTTTTTATCACATGGGCGATATTACTATCGATCCTGATTTGCTAAAACGCGCTGAGGTATCAGTCGGTAATAACTCAGTCACGCTAGGGAATGATGCCCTAGGCGGTGCAGTAGCTTTTGAGACCATAGATGCAGCTGACCTGCTTAAGCCAGGTCAAAAAGTCGGTGCCAAACTGAATGTTGGCTACGGTAGTAATAATGATGAGCTATTGACCTCAGCAACCGTCTATGGCGCACCAACTGACGATATAGATTTGCTCGCCTATTATGGTAAGCGTGACACGGATTCTGGCGAGGATGGCGATGGTCGTGAGCTGTTTGAGGACAGTGAGAGCGAAAATATCTTATTAAAGGCGGGCGCTTTTATTAATGATGATCACCGCGTCGGCGCAAGTTTTAGCCGTACTGAAAAAGAAGGTATTTTCCCGTTTCGTCCTGACTTTCCTAGTAGCACAAGGGCCGATCCAATCCCGCAAAAGATTAAGCGTGATACCTATACCGTGGATTACGACTTCGACCCGATAAACGCTTTAGTGGATGTTAACGCTACTATTTATAAAACTGAAACAGAGATTTTGCGTGACAATGAGTCCGAAGTCTCACCCGGTTATGACTGGCAGGCTCAGGTCAAGACCACTGGCGCTAAAATTGAAAACACTAGTATTATCGATAGCAGTACCTTTGAAGGTATCAAAGGCACGCATAAGCTGATTGCCGGCGTGGAGCACTATAAAAAAGAATCAGATATGGTAAGAGATAATCTTAGTGCCAATACCGATAGCGCAAAAACCACTTCTATTTATTTAGAAGATCAGTGGCGAATGGGCAAATTTAGCTTAACGCCAGGCGTGCGTTACGATCGCTATGAGTCGCCTGAATTTGTATCGGGCGGTGAGACCTATGATAATGTCGTTGGCGCATTAGCAGCCAGCTATGAGATCGCCCCAAGTACCCAAGTCTTTGCTAGCTACACGCAGCTGTTTAATGGGCCGGATCTTGCGCAAGCGATATTCAATAGCAATAGCTCCGACATCTATGTCAATAACGATCTCGAAGCAGAAGAAGGCTACAACTCTGAGATTGGGGTCGCAACCACATTGCGCGGATTGACTACCGCTAATGATGCTTTGCAACTCAGCGCCAAATACTTTCGCTCTAATATCGAAAACTTTCAGCAGTACGTCAGAACCGGAAACCGTGCTGGTCGCTATGGCCTAAACTGTACTACTGGTGAACGCGGTTCGCCCGGCAACTTACAAGACTGTCAAGGGATGATCAACAGCGATGAAGATTACGAGATCAAAGGGGTTGAGCTTGCAGCCAACTATAGTACTGATAACTTTGGTATGGGTCTTAGCTATGCGCGTGCGCGTAGCGAAGGCGACAAAACAGGCGATAGCATCCCTTCAGTGACAGGCGGTAGTGCCGACTCAGGCGATCGCTACATGGTGAACTTAGATTATGCCCCCAACGAGGTCGTTGATTTGGGCTGGCGCAGCACTTATGTGGCCTCTATTACCGATAATCAGGGAGAAACTAAGCCAAACTATGATGTGCATGATATCTATATGAATTACGTACCGCGTCAGTTTGAGAACGTCAAAGCCACAGTTGGGGTCTATAACTTATTTGATGAAACTTATGCCAGTCACGCCTCACGCTACAATGCAATTAGCGATGAAAGCACTGATTTTGAGCCGGGCCGTAATATTAAAGCTTCATTAACGTATCAGTTTTGATAGTTTAGTCGTTTCTTTAAATAACGGTTTTCAATAGCCTTTATGATTTAAAGATAAAACCAGTCCTCTAAATTTAGAGGGCTGGTTTTTTGTAATTATAGCGTAATAAACTGAAATTTTGACTATATAAGTTGATAGATAATAGGAAAATAAAAAATGGCCAAACCGGAACCAAGAGTTTTAGACGTTAAAGGTATCAAAGATATTACGCCCAATATGCGCCGGATTACACTTGGCGGCCAGGGGATCAAAGATTTCCCAGTAGATCAAGAAAGTGCTTATATCAAGTTGATGTTTCCACAGCCGCAAAACGAAAAGCCAATCATGCGTACTTATACTATTATCAAGCAGCGCGATGATGAGATAGATGTTGATTTTGTCTTACATGGACTTAATCATAAAGGCGCCGAAGGTCCTGCCTCACACTGGGCAAAAACCTGTGTCATAGGCGATAGTGTTTTGATCGGCGGTCCTGGTGCCAAAAAATTAATCAACCCTCAGGCAGACTGGTTTTTATTAGCTGGCGATATGAGCGCATTACCCGCCATCACCGTGAATTTGGCACAACTGCCTAAAGATGCGGCTGGTTATGCCGTTATAGAAGTATTAAGTGAAGACGATAAGCAGCTGCTACAAAAACCAGAAAATATCACTATTGAGTGGGTGGTAAATACGGTGACCACCGAGAGCCGCTATCCTTTATTAGATAAGGTTAAGACGCTAGACTGGCTAGACGGTGAGATGGCAGTGTGGATAGCGTGTGAGTTCAATAGTATGCGCGCTTTGCGCCAATATTTTAAGCAAGAAAAACAGGTGGCCAAAAGCCATCTTTATATCTCAAGTTACTGGAAGCTTGATAGTAGTGAAGATGAGCATAAGGTTGTCAAACGTCAGGATGCAGAAGAGAGTTTATAATTTTTGCTTAAGCCGTATCGACAATCACAGGGCGGCCTTGATGGTTTAATACCGCGACATCGACGTCATATAACGCTTTGATGGTCTCTTGGGTGATGACATCGACAGGATGTCCTGTCGCAACTACGCGGCCCTCTTTCATAGTCACGACGGTATCGGCAAACTGCGCGGCTTGGTTGATATCGTGCAGGACGATGACGACTGTTTTTTGCTGTTGATGACTCAGCGCATGCAGCTCACGCATCAAGCGCCCAGAGTGATACATATCGAGATTATTGAGTGGTTCATCAAGAAGCAGGTAAGGCGTATCTTGGCAGACAATCATCGCAATCAGTACGCGCTGACGCTGACCGCCTGAAAGAGTGGATAAGAACCTATCGGCTAACGGTTCAAGCTCAAAACGCTTGATAATCTCATCTACCTGTTGCTGATCGTTAGCCGTTGGTCGGCCTTGATGATACGGATAGCGCCCGAACATCAACAGCTCATGCACGCGCAGCCGCCCTTGAACTTGGTTATCTTGACTGAGCATCGCCACTGTGGTGGCAAGCGTACGCGCCTCACAGCTGCCAATATCGCGTGCCTCATCATCTACCGCAAAGCTTACTTGCCCTGCTTGCAGCGGTTGCAAACGCGCCAACAGCGAAAATAGCGTCGATTTACCGGCACCATTAGGACCAATGAGGGCAATGACTTGTGCAGGTGGTAACGATAAACTGATATCGTGTAAGATTTGCTGCTTGCCAATATGATGAGAGACGTTGTTTATTTTGATCATAGTTTGTCTGGTTCTACTATATTTGGTTTTAATAAAAAGTAGCTTTACACCCGGCGGCGGTGAGTCATAAATATCAATAATAAAAATACTAAGCCGCCTGCTAATTCGATAACTACTGCTAATATACCTGCCATACCTAAGACTTGCTCAAAGATAGCCTGACCCAATACCAAGCAAATCATCGCGATCAGGCTCACTAATATCAGCCGCTGGCTATGCGCCATAGTGCGCGTGAGCCTGTTGGTCAGCGCACAAACCAAGAGCCCAAAAAAGGTCACTGGCCCCACTAGTGCTGTAGCCGTCGCGACTAATACCGCAATGACCGTTAATAACCCAAAAGCGAGCCGCTGATAATCGACGCCTAAGTTAATCGCTTGGTCTTTACCCAGCATCAGTACATCGCACTGGAAGCGCCAGCGCCAAACGATAAGAGCACTTAGCACACAAATGACCATACTGATGCCTAATAGCTGCGGATTGACAGTATTGAACTGAGCATAACTGGCCGACTGTACCACCACAAAATCATCTGGATTAATCAGCCGTGCTACTAGCGCTGACAAGCTACGAAACAGCACACCAAAAATAACCCCGACTAAGATAAGCCGAGTCAAATCCTGACTGCTCTTAGAAAATAGAAGCTTAAAGAGTAATAAGGACGCACCAAACATCAACCCAAGCTCAAGCCCAAACTTCAAAACAGGACTGATACTCGTAAAGCTAATCGCGCCCAAAAAGAACACCAGTAAGCTTTGTAAGAGCACATATAGCGAGTCAAACCCTAGCAACGACGGCGTCAAGATGGGATTATGGGTTAAGGTTTGAAACAGTAACGTCGACACCCCAATGGCATAACCGACGACTATCAGGGCGAGCAGTTTTTTGCCGCGCAAAGGTAGAGCAAAGTCCCAATGACCATGAACGTTAAGCGTCAAAAATAAAGCCGCTGATAGCACTAAAATAACAGCCGCTACGACGCGCGGATATTGAGTAATAGCTTGCCAAACTTGCAAGAGTAAGCGCGCTGATAATGAACTATCAGCTTTATTATCAGTGTCTTTGACAGTTGATGAGGAAGGGGAGAGCATACGCTAATCTTATAAATAAAAGGAGAGAGGGCGTTAAGACTGGCTAGGCGCACGTAATAACAGCCATAAAAAGACTGCCGTGCCCACCACACCAAACACCGTTGCTACTGGTACTTCGAAAGGATAGCGAATAGAGCGGCCGATGATATCGCACAAGAGCACCGCTGAGGCGCCAAGTAGCGCAACCGCAGGCAAACTTCGACGCAGCTTATCGCCCATGATACGGCTGACAATGTTAGGTACTACAAGTCCGATAAAGGGAATCATCCCAACCGTGACCACTACGACCGCGCTCATCACCGCCACCATGCCGACGCCAAGCCAAGTGACTTGCCGTTTACTGATACCTAAGTTGAGCGCAATATTGTCCCCTAAGCCCACGATAGTAAGCTTATCGGCGATAATATAAGCGATGATACATAACGCTCCCGTTAGCCATAACAGCTCGTAGCGCCCTGCCAACACCCCAGAAAAATCACCAAATTGCCAAACGCTGAGCATCTGCAGGGTTTCGGTTTGATAAGCGATAAAGGTCGTCACCGCCTCGATGATTCCACCAAACACAATACCAATCAGCGGAATCATCAAAAAATCTGTAGGCGGAATGCGGCGGATGAGTAGCATAAATAACATCATGCCAACCACTGCTGAGACAGTGGCGACGCTCATCTTGACAATAAGGGCACTGGCCGGGAACAGTAAGCTGACCATCAGTAGGCCTAGGGCTGCGCTTTGGGTCGCGCCCACCATAGAAGGCTCGACAAAGCGGTTTTTGAGCACCACTTGGATGATCATGCCTGCCACCGCCATCGAGATACCGGTCAAAATAATAGCGATAGTGCGCGGTAGCCGGCTGACTAGCATCAGCGAGCTATCAGCATTGGCGCTATGATTTATGAGGCTTTGTAAAACCCCAGACCAAGAAAAGTCGGCTACCCCAATCGATAAGCTGATTAAAACCAGCAGCCCCATCAGCACTAAGCTACCAGTATTCATCAGCCACGGCGGTATCGCAGCATGACGCTGTTTAGCGCTAGTGCCATAACTCCTAGAGGTACGCCAGTTTGCAGCTCCTGTAGAGGAGAGGTTAGCGGTTTTTCCATGGGCATGAGCACGAGGTGAAAATAAGGACATAACGGCTACAAGCTTAATAATAAATATTTAAATAGCTATAAAGTGCTAGCCACAGCCTCAACAACTCCAGCCCTAGCACCAACTGAGGACCAATCCAATATAGCGGTTGTTGACGCTTAATTCGCTTTAGTAAAAGCGTCTTTGATCGTCGTCAAATCTTGCATCCATTGGTTATAGCCGCCAAAAGCAAGATAAGAGTCTGGGCTTAGATAAACCACTTGATCTTTGCTCCAAGCATTCGTTTGCGCGACGAGCGGATTATCGAGTACCGCTTTAGCACCGATGCTGTCCTCCCCAATAGCAGCGCTACGATCTAGTACAAACAGCCAATCTGGGTTGACCTTTTGGATATACTCAAAAGATATCGGTTGACCATGACGCGCGTCGGCGATTTGATCATCGGCCATTGGAATATCTAATACCGTATGAATAAAGCCATAGCGTGACTTATCACCGTAGGTGGACAGTTTATTACCGTTGACCATCACCACTAAACCCTTCCCCTTATCCTTGGTCACGACTTGGGTTTGCTCAATGAGATCATCGATATTTCCTTGTAGTCTGGCCGCTTGAGCACTTTTACCAAACAATGCGCCTAAGTCATGTAGACGCTGTTTACTGGACTCATAGATATTAGCCGTATCAATAGTCATATCTAAGGTTGGAGCGATGTTTGCAAGCTCATCGTATTTCTCTGCCATACGCGAACCGACTAAGATCGCTTGCGGCTGCATAGCGTTTAGAGCCTCAAGATCAGGCTCAAATACCGTACCCACCTCTTCAGGATCAGGCTGAGTTTCAGAGTGTAGATTGTCTAGTTTTAGATCTTTTGGCATCCCAGCGACAGCGACATCAAGCGCTGCTAAATCTTGGAGCAATGTCATGTCATAGACTACGAGCGGCGAGGGATTAATCGGTAAGCTGACATCGCCTCGTACGGTATCCACTTCGATAGTGTTGACCGAAACAGCGTCATTATCTGCTACGTTAGAGGCAGCGTCAGCGGTGTGGTTTTCTACTTTAGTATCGTCAGTTTCACTGGCGTCAGGAGAAGAGCAGCCTGTCAAACTGATACCAACCAGCAGCGCGGCCGTCATAGTCGCTAATAATGGACGTTTAAATAAAGAGGTTTGAGCAGTAATATTATTATTAGACATAAGAAACTCGGAATATCGTGATTTATTAAAAAATACAGCTTGAAGGGATATAAAAGCTATTAGCCAATAGAAAATAAAAAAGAGCCCGCCTAACACCGATGAAAAAGCGTTAGAGCAATGCTCGTTGATCAAGAACTAAAAAAATGCACCCGACTTTGTGGATTGATAAACTGGCGTTTAATATATAAACGCTAAAAAGTATCAATCGCTAAAAATTGTGAATAGAAGCTCATGATAAAGTAACTCAGGAACTTTATCAATGATAATGATTGTCATTTGTATCATAGTTTGTATCTAAGTCAATTTGGATAGAGTCCTGAACGCCTGCAATTGCGGACGGATAAAGGCGGGGAGTCTATATAATGTAGTTGCTCGAATACTGACGGTATAGCGTCAGGCTATATGGACGAAGGGTGTTTTTGCAGTTAATTCGTGGATAAATAGTACAATCAATAGCCGTCAGAAAAACAGACTACCGATATAGACCAATAAGCTCAGTAGTAGAAATATCACGAGTATAAGCATAAAAAATATTAGAATAATAAGGGCAATCTCCAACCGTACTTATTCATTACTGGGGTTTTGTTCTGTGCCTTTTTTACCAACCATAACCAAAGGGTCTATAAAAAGGGCTGTAACCAAAACGGCCTCCATAGCCAAATGGATAAGGCGAGCGCAGATAATCCAGATCACGCTGACGAATATAATAGTAGCGCCCTTGCGAGTAAGCCTCTTCTAGCTTTTCGATGCCTGCAAGCGGGCAGACCGGCTGCCAATCATAACCCTCACGGCCAAGCTTATAGGCATTTAGCTCGGTACAGTAATTTTTTAGACCTTGCTGACGCCCTTGCTCCCATAGCTCTCGGTTGGGCGTAGCGCCAATTACGCTAGCACATTGATTGGCATATTGACCGAAATAAGCGCCTGAGCGTCCACGTAAGCCATCGGCATAACCTACTTCCTGCCAGTTACTAGTCTGGCATTGCTGAGGGGTTAGGCTTTGCGTAGTGGCACAGCCTGATAAGGTTAGAATGGTCGCCGTAATGAGCGAAATGGTAGCGCTAGCTTTACCAAGCGTTTTCATTGGCAATAAAAAAGAAGTTGAATCGCGTTTGGATAGATAAGTCATCATAAACTTTCTCGCTTGAACAGGTCATAATATAGGTTATGATAGCACCTTTTATAATGTTAGCCCTCGAGTTTGTGTTAGAGATAAGTGTGTTTTTTATGAACTAAGCTTATGATATTTAAAGCATAATAAGATTAAAATGATTATCAATCAGCGACGCTATATCAATAGTCTATAGAGAGCTGAGCTTGATTTTTTAACTTTCGTACTTATTATGAATAGCACTTATTATCGTCAGGCGTCGCCATTATCAGTAGCGTGTACTATTTTTTACAGCGCTTCTTTGCTACAACGCTCATTTAGCCAAAAGGGCAGAATTTATGGGAATATGGATTGCTATCCTTATTGTACTTTTTGTATTAGGGAGTATGATGGCGCTCAAGCCTAACGGTATCGATCAGCGTTTGGACAAACTACGCATGACCGCACGGCGCTTACAGCTAAACCCAAAGCTTGTGACTTGTCCTGAGTGGATCCCCGGCCGAGATGATGAATATGGCCGCGGTATGATGGGCCAGTATTGTTTGGTACTAGAAAACGTGCAGCTGCCGCATACGCGCTATCGGGTGATAGATGGCCAGTGGCGTCCAGATAGTCGTTTCGTCGATGAGAGTGTTGATGCGGTCACGCTTAATATTCCAAGCGCTATTCGTAACCCTTCTGGCAATCATAAGAGCACTATTAGCAAGGTTAATTTTGGCTTAGATAAGACGCCCCTAGATCTACCTGTGAGCATTGAACCTTTTGTCAAAGGCCTGTGGACTAAGGCCAATAGCGTCATTATATACTGGGAAGATGTCTCCTACGTGCGACCTATTACCAATCCAAGCTACCGCGCCAAAATGATCGAAGAGGACTTGCTTGCCCTAAAATTAAAGCTTGAGGAGTGGGCAGAACAGTTAAAAAAATCACCAGCTCATTCTAATAATACTATCCATGATATAAGTATTACAGCTGATAACTCTACTCATTAGTAGTAATGCTGACAGCTTTTTGATAGAGCGAGTGATGGATAGTTTGCTAGGCGCTTTATTTAATAAGTTGACATTTTGGCGCTTAGCAGTGTAACTTCCTTATAGGCCTGAACCTATTTTATTGATATTTACCAGTTATTTTACATTTTATAACCATTTTTATAGGCAGCGCTTAAGATAAGCCTATTTGTAAGCATAAAAAGCTTGGCTGCCAATTCCTATTTCATTTTTACCCTTTATTATGGTGTCGTCAAATATGGCAAAAACCACAACAAAAAAAACAACTAAGTCTGCTGCTAGCGAAAACAAACCTAGCAAAGCAGCCGCGAAGACTACCGCTACCAAAACGACAAAAGCTAAGGCTAGCAAAGCGGCTAACGCAAAAGCTATTACTGCCAGTGCTGACTCTAAAGGCAAATCACTAGTGATTGTCGAGTCGCCAGCCAAAGCCAAAACGATTAATAAGTACTTGGGCTCGGACTTCGTGGTACGCTCAAGTATTGGTCATGTCCGTGATCTACCCGTAGGCGCTAGTAAAGGCACCAAAAAAGCCGCTGCGAATAAAGATGAGAGCCTATCTAAAGAAGAGAAGGCGCAGCAAGCGCTCGTCCGCCGCATGGGCGTCGATCCGGAGCACGGTTGGGCGGCGGTCTATGAAGTACTGCCCAATAAAACTAAAGTGATTAAAGAGCTGAAGTCTCTAGCCAAAGATGCGGACAAAATCTATCTAGCAACGGATATGGATAGAGAAGGGGAAGCCATTGCTTGGCACCTCAAAGAAGTCATTGGCGGCGCGGATAGTAAATACGAACGTGTGGTGTTTAACGAGATTACCAAAAACGCCATTCAAAACGCTTTTAAGCAGCCCTCTAAGCTCGATATCGATCGCGTCAATGCTCAGCAAGCAAGACGTTTTTTGGATCGCGTCGTCGGCTTTATGGTCTCGCCAATCCTTTGGCAAAAAGTCGCTCGCGGTCTGTCGGCAGGACGCGTGCAGTCTGTGGCGATGCGCTTGGTTGTTGAGCGTGAGCATGAGATTCGCGCCTTTATACCCGAAGAATACTGGCAGATTCATGCTGATACCCATATTGCTACCAGCAAAAAAAATAGCGATGAAAACGGCATTCGCTTAGAAGCCACTAAGCAAAACGACAAAACGCTAAAGCTCGTCAATAAAGAGCAGACGGATAAAGTATTAGCCGTCCTCAAAGACAACGATTTTATCGTCAAACAGCGTGAAGAAAAACCCACTCAGTCGCGCCCGAGTGCGCCTTTTATTACCTCGACTTTGCAGCAAGCGGCGAGTACGCGTTTAGGATTTTCGGTCAAAAAGACCATGATTTTAGCGCAGCGCTTGTATGAAGCCGGTCACATTACTTATATGCGTACTGACTCAACGTTCTTGTCAGGAGACGCTTTAGCAGCAGCGCGCGGTTTTATCGATGATAGCTTTGGGCAAAAGTACGTACCCGAAAAGCCAAACTTCTACGGCAATAAACAAAATGCGCAAGAGGCGCACGAAGCCATTCGCCCTTCTAATGTCAATATGAAATCAACGCAATTAAAAGGTGTCGAGCGCGATGCTATTCGTCTGTATGAGCTGATTTGGCGGCAGTTTGTAGCCTGTCAGATGACACCTGCTAAGTATCTATCAGTGAATTTATTGGTGCAAGCGGGTAATGTCGAGCTAAAAGCGCGCGGTCGTACTATGACTTTTGATGGCTATACTCGCGTACTAGCGCCAGCCAAAACTGACGATACGCTACTCCCTGATGTCAAAAAAGGCGATCAGCTGACGCTAGATAAGCTCGATCCGAGCCAACACTTTACCAAGCCGCCGCCGCGTTATACCGAGGCAAGCCTCGTCAAAGAGCTTGAGAAAAAAGGTATCGGTCGTCCCTCGACTTATGCTTCTATCATCTCGACCATTCAAGATCGTGGTTATGTCAAGCTTGAAAACAAGCGTCTATTCGCCGAAAAGATGGGCGATATCGTCACCGATAGATTGACCGATAGCTTCCCTGACTTGATGGATTATACCTTTACCGCAGCGCTCGAGGACAAGCTCGATCATGTTGCCGAAGGCGATAGCGACTGGAAAGATGTGCTAGATAATTTTTACGGCGACTTTAAGAAAAAAGTCGAGCACGCCAAAGATAAAGACGGTATGCGTCCTAATGATCCCACCGATGTGCCCGATGTGCACTGCGATATCTGCGATCGTCCTATGCAATTGCGGACCGGCTCAACAGGCGTATTTTTAGGCTGTACCGGCTATAACCTACCGCCTAAAGAGCGCTGTAAAGGCACTAAGAATCTCATGCCAGTCGAGGCTTTCGCTAATCTCGATGATAGCGACACTGATGACGAAGCCGCTGAAGTCAAAGACTTGATGGAGAAAAAACGCTGCCCGAAATGCGGTACAGCGATGAATGGCTATATCGTTGATGGTGGTCTCAAATTGCACGTCTGCGGTAATAATCCAGACTGCGACGGTTATATTCTTGAAGAAGGTAAGTTTGAAGTACCCGGCTCTGATGCGCCTACTATCGACTGTGATAAATGTGATGGGCAAATGGAGCTAAAGACTGGACGCTTTGGTCCTTACTTTGCTTGTCAGAACTGCGACAACACCCGTAAAGTATTAAAGACAGGCGAGCCGGCACCGCCGCGGATGGAGCCTATTCATCTGCCGGATCTTAAATCGACTAAGCATGATGATTATTTTATCCTGCGCGAAGGGGCAGCAGGCATGTTCTTAGCGGCTTCCAAGTTTCCTAAAGTTCGAGAAACGCGGGCACCCAAACTCGCTGAGCTGCGAGAGGTAAAGGATAAGATGGAAGATGAGTTCCAGTATCTGTTCGAAGGCCCGGACGAGGATCCTGATGGTAACCCAACCATTCTGCGCTGGTCGCGTAAGAAAAAAGAGCAATACATCGGCTCCGAGAAAAATGGTAAGGCCACGCGTTGGGGGGTCTACTGGCGTAAAGGCGAGTGGGTAGAAGAGTAACAATATCCTTTGTATCTTTTCTTTATCATTTAACATTTGTTGAAGTCAATAAAAAAACCTCTTAGCTAAGAGGTTTTTTTGTGCTATTTAATATAAAAAGTAATATTAGACGGTACCGATAATACCACAAGCTACGCGAGCACCTGCATCACCAGCAGGCTGGCTCGTATAGTCATCAACGCCGCCATGAACGATAAAGGCTAAGCGATTGACACTATATTTACCCGCTTGCGTGGCTGCTATCTTTTTGCTGACATAGTTTATTGTCGCCACACCGTCTTCGTTAGCCGTTAGAGTTGGCAAATCACCGGCATGACCATCCATATCATCTGGGTTTGAATGCGGGTTATTATCAGGATTGAAATGTCCACCTGCTGCTTTACCCATATTAGCGCAGCTACCGGTCTCATGGATATGTAGTGATACGGTCTTACCTGGCGTTATATTCATAAGCTTACCGTAGACTTGCACGCCATTTTCTACTGGACGTAAATAAACTTGACCTATCTCGCGATTGCTTGCATCTGTAGTCTTAATAACGGATTGCAGCGTAGGCTGATCGATAGGATTACCAGTTTGCATTTGACCTTCGACGGTTTGACAACCTGTCACTGCTAAAGCTGAACCACATAATAGGGCACTTGTAAGCATTAATTTATTCATTATTCTCTCCAGTTGTAATTATTTTCTTTTTTGTATTTAGGGCAACATACGTTGATGTCAAAAATAGTATAGCGAGAGAGCGTCCACAACTATTGGGCAAAAGCGCAACAATCGGTTAATAAATGTAAGTTGTTAAGGACTCATTTTAATGAGACAGCGAGTCTGTATGCTGTCTAATTATTAACGATAGCGCTGTTTTTCCAAATCAGAGTCTCACCAGTAGCCATTTTTTGTGTGAGTAAGTAATAAGGCAAGCTTGGATTGTCGATATTGTTATTTGAAAGCTGTGTCAAGGTGAGCTGACTTTGACTGGACTGCTCAAGCGCTCTTATTTTATCTTCTGCCGCTTCACGTTTAGGCCCGCAGCCCATCAAGGTTTGTGGCCCTGATCCTATGATTAATGAATGATCAGCGTTCAAAGTGTAGGGACCGCCGACACCATTACAGTCGGAGCTAAAGCCGACGTGATGCTCATCGTTAAATACATAGCCAAAATGAGCCACTACTGGAAAACCGGGACGACTGAGCTCTGTAATTGCTTGGTTATCGCGATCGACGGCGCTGACCAGTCGCCAACGATAACGCCCTAATAATTCGTAAGTTATGGGCAGACCTGCAATAGGTTCGGTGGGGTTATGAGCTTTTACTACTATAGAAGCGGAAGGGGCATTATTGATCGTTTGACAGCCGACCAAACCTATTACAGCAAACCCTAAGGTCAACGTCATAACCTGCATTTTATTTATGAAAGGCGTCATAGTCGTTATCCTTAAACTTTATTTATTTAGAGGTCTACTTTATTCGCGAGACTCTTTTTGCTCATTTTGCCAGAGCAGAGCTTCGCCAGATTCCATAGTTTGCAATAAGTTATAGCGCGGATGGCTGTTTTGAGCATTTAAGGTCTTTAACTTATCTGAGGAATGCAAACTTAAGGTCAGTTTGCTACTGCTACCATTCATCAAAGCAAACAAAGCGCTTTCAATGCGATTACCTGTCTGAGAGCAGCCCATATCAGTACTGACGATACTATCAACCTTAAAGGTATTATCTGCTAATAAAGTGTAGGTGGCACCAGAACCATTACATTCTGAGCTAAAGTGAACCGTTTGACTGTCGAGACTATGGCCAAAGCTTACTGAAACAGGGTAGTCAGGATGATAAAAGTCACTTATAGGCGCTCTAGTTAATTGCTTATTGTCATCATAGGTATTGCTCATAGCGCTCACAAGCTGCCAATGATATTGCTCTAACAGCTCGTTAGTAATAGATAAGTCAGTATGAGTAGGAAAGGCATTTTTTACTGCCGTCTCGCCCGTAAGTCTAGAGTGGTTTTGAATAGCATCTGTGCTAGTTGCAATTGTTTGTTGGGGGCTTGAAACAGAAGGGGACTGACAACCTGTTAATGCTGTTACTATAATTGAGGTGATAAAAATCAACGGTAGTTTTATAAAGGATAGCGTCATCAAAGTTACCAAATAAACATTTGTTTAAAATATAGCACAGCTTTGAATTAAATTGATTTATAAAAAAGCTAAGGATACAAAAAAGCCGCTTACTCTAAAGTAAACGGCTCTTAGAATTAAAGTTTAATTAGATCTAAATCAGCTTAGCTATGCAATGACTTTTTTGAAGTAGTATCCACTGTCACTTTAGCAGGCTTTAGCGGTGTTGGCATACTGACCAAGGCCGCTTTAAGTACTTCATCGATAGTCGCTACCGGCTGAATGGTTAGACCTTCCTTAACGTTATCAGGAATATCCGCCAAATCGCGCTCATTAGTCGCTGGAATCAACACGTGCTTGATACCACCGCGATGCGCCGCTAGTAGTTTTTCCTTGAGACCACCGATACGCAGGATCTTACCGCGTAACGTAATTTCACCAGTCATCGCAATATCAGGACGAATAGCGATGCCGGTGATCGCTGAGACTAGCGCTGTCGTCAATGCACCGCCCGCTGACGGACCATCTTTCGGTGTCGCGCCTTCTGGCATATGTACGTGAACATCAGTGGTCTTAAAGGTTTCATAATCGATACCTAAGCTATCACCGCGCGCTCGTACAACGCTCATTGCCGCGCGAATCGACTCTTTCATCACGTCACCGAGAGAACCGGTAAAGGCCAGCTCACCTTTACCTTTCATCGCTACCGCTTCGATAGTGAGTAGCTCACCGCCGACTTGTGTCCAAGCCAGACCGGTGACCCGGCCGATCTCTGCATCTTTTTCAGCAAGACCATAGTCATACTGATGTACGCCTAGATAGTCATTGATATTGCTATCATCGACAACTACGAGCTCACGATCATCTTTTTTCGGAGCACGCGCGCCATGACTCTCAACCGAGCCGCGAACCACTTTACGGCAGATCTTATTGACTTCACGCTCCAAATTACGCACCCCTGCTTCTCGCGTATAGCTACGCACGATGCTATGCAGAGCCGCTTCAACAATCTCAATCTCGCCGTCTTTTAGACCATTCTGCTTAATCGCTTTGGGCACGAGGTACTTCTGGGCGATATTGACTTTTTCTTCTTCGGTATAGCCGGGCAGACGAATCACTTCCATACGGTCGAGTAGCGCTGGTGGGATATCCATGCTGTTGGCGGTACAGATAAACATCACTTGTGAGAGGTCCAAATCCATATCGAGATAGTGATCATTGAAGCTATCGTTCTGTGACGGATCGAGCACCTCAAGCAAGGCTGAAGCTGGATCACCGCGGAAGTCTTGCGCCATCTTATCGACTTCATCTAATAAGAATAGCGGGTTTTTAACCTCGACTTTGGCTAGCGACTGCACGATTTTACCCGGCATCGCGCCGATATAAGTCCGGCGATGACCACGAATCTCAGCTTCGTCACGGACGCCGCCCAGTGCCATACGCACAAACTTACGACCGGTTGCCCGTGCGATAGACTCACCAAGCGAGGTTTTACCGACACCTGGAGGACCCACGAGACACAGAATCGGACCACGAAGCTTTTTCACTCGCGACTGTACCGCGAGATACTCTAAGATGCGATCTTTGACATCTTGCAGACCATAGTGATCTTCATCGAGGACGTTTTTGGCTTTTTCTAAATTAATAGATACTTTGCTCGTGGCATTCCACGGCGTATCTAATATCCACTCAATATAGTTACGCACGACCGAAGACTCGCTGGATGCAGGTGGCATCATTTTTAATTTCTTCAGCTCTTGCTCTGCTTTTTTGCGGACGTCTTCTGGCAGATCAGCTTCTTCTAAACGCTGCTCAAGCTCGCTGACATCATCTTCACCATCAAACGCGCCATCATTCATATCTGACAGCTCATTCTTGATCGCTTTCATCTTCTCGTTTAAGAAGTACTCGCGCTGATTGTCTTCCATCTGCTGACGCACGGCATCTTGGATGTCTTGTTCGATATTCTGCTCAGCGCTTTGCTTAACGAGATACTCCGTCAAGGTATTGATATGCGCTTTGAGATCGTCCTTTTCTAAGAACGATTGCTTAACGTCCAAATCCATCGAGACCCGAGTAGAGATAAAGTACATCAGCTCCAACAAGTCATCGATACGTTTCGCCACGCGAGTCAACTCACGTGCATTACGTAGACGCGCATCGGCGTAGCTTTCAAACAGTCCGGTTAGCGCTTTCATGGTGTTTTTTTGTTGGCTATCGTCAAGCTTAACCTCAAGATCAGCGCGCTCAAAGGTCGCCATCAAGACGTCATCATGGCTCTGTGCATGGTTTTCTATAGCATCAACGCGGGCACGATACTGGCCTTCGATTAGCACCTTTATGCAGTTCTCATCGCTATCGTGTGGCATCGTGCTGACAATGCGGCAAACCGTACCGTATTGATAGAGGTTGTCTTGGTCAATATCTTCGGTCAGCGAGTCTTTTTGCGCGACGACGAGTACTTTATCACCATATTTCGCTTGCGCCAGCTCCACCGCTTTTACGGATGGGGTGCGGCCTACAAATAGCGCGATTTGCATGTGCGGATAAACGACCACGTCGCGTAGTGCCAATAGTGGCAAATGATTGTCTGAGCCATTATCGGTAGTGTTTTTATCGACATTTTGTTCATCAGTATCAGGCGTTGCTGCTGACACATCGATGTCGATATTGTCTTTATCAATATTATAGTCAGTCATATATTCGTTCCTTATTCACTAGACTTGTTCAGTCAAGTTAGTGTTTCATGATAGATAAATGGTGTTCTTAGATTAAATTGCAAGGCTTATCCATTAACGCAGTTTAAATAAGTGTAGGACAGATGATGGCGTAGTTTTTGACGGTAGCTATAGGCTTAGCACTGTCTATTAGGTTTTGCGCATAGGCTTTATCGGTATAATCAGGTAAAATAGCGCCCGTCTTATAGACAGGTTAATGTTAAAGTTTTTGATGATGCAAAGAGTAATATTGAGTCTAAAAAGGGGCAAAGAGTATGACCATTAATGCGGTGCTACTAGCAGTAGTGATTATGCTTGGGCTGTCACTGGCGCGAGTTCATGTGGTACTCAGTTTACTCATCGGCGCTTTGGCAGGCGGGTTGCTAGCGGGTTTAGGGGTTACTGAAACTTTAGAAGCCTTTCAAGAAGGTATCCGCAATGGCGCGCAAATTGCTTTGTCTTACGCACTGCTGGGCGCTTTTGCGGTCGCGATTGCGCATTCAGGGTTGCCGCAGTCTTTGGCGAGTTCAGTCATTAAGCGTATCGATGCTGGTGGCCCAGGTATAAAAGCAGGTGGCATGATTAAATACACGCTGTTTGCAGGTCTGGTGATGATGAGCTGTTTTAGCCAAAACCTCATTCCTATTCATATTGCCTTTATTCCGCTGCTCGTACCGCCTTTACTACTTGCCTTTAATCGCATGCAAATTGATAGACGGCTCATTGCTTGCCTGATTACTTTTGGCCTTGTCACTACTTATATGTTCATCCCTTACGGCTTTGGTGATATTTATCTCAACCAAATTATGCTCAAAAACGTCGGTGAAGCGGGTATTGATATCACTGATATCTCCGTCACTAAGGCGATGGCGATTCCGGCACTGGGGATGTTTATTGGCCTATTGACCGCTATATTTATCAGCTATCGCAAGCCGCGTCAGTATCAGCAGTTAACGATAGATAAAGATGCCCGCGATGCCGCGATCGATAAAAAATCTACTAGCGACGACTTGAGCAAAACAGCAGTGAGTGCGCCCACGCAAGGTAAACTTAAAACGTTAGTCGCTTTGGCAGCCATTGTCACTGCCTTTGTGGTGCAGCTCTATACCGACTCGCTATTGCTCGGCTCGATGTTTGGCTTTGCCGTCTTTATGGCAACGGGCGTGGTAAAGTGGCGCGAAGCGGATACCGTGTTTAACGACGGTATCAAGCTGATGGCGATGATTGGCTTTATTATGATTACCGCGCAGGGCTTTGCCGAGGTCATGAAAACGACAGGAGAGATTGCGCCGCTGATTGATGGCGCGACTAACTTGTTTGCTGGGAATAAAGCCATTGCGGCACTGGTGATGTTAAGCATAGGTTTAGTGGTGACAATGGGTATCGGCTCGTCATTCTCAACCATTCCAATTATTGCCGCGATTTATGTGCCACTGTGTATCTCGCTAGGGTTTTCGCCATTGGCCACCGTTGCCATTATCGGTACTGCTGGGGCTTTGGGTGATGCAGGTTCTCCGGCGTCAGATTCAACATTGGGGCCGACGTCTGGACTAAACATCGATGGGCAGCATGATCATATCAAGGACAGCGTGGTGCCGACTTTCCTACATTATAATATTCCGCTACTGGCGTTTGGTTGGATTGCAGCGATGGTGTTGTGATTAGTAACGTATATGCGTAGCGAGTAGGTCACTCTCTACGGCTCTAAGATATTTCTCTGTCATAGATACACTGCTTTATTTGTTTAATGCTTTTATGAATAGAATACATAGAGAACAGTTCAAGATAAACAACGACAAGGATGCCATAGTCTATATCACCATTAATATAATGGTATAAAAGAAAACCTACGGAAAATATTAATAGGATTAATATAGCGTAAAATGTGAAAGTTGATAACCTTAAAAAATCTTTATCGGAAATTAAAAGCAGTTGCTCATTCTCTTTATCCGGTTGCGCTGAGAAGGTATTGACGGATAACAAATCATTATCATATAGACGCTTTTTTTCTAGCTGCCTTTCTCTATAGCTAACGATAATAAACAAAGCACAAGTGGAGAGAAAGTAAAGGAAGGAGGTTAAGCTTTCAGGTTCATCATACTCCCAGAAGTAAATACCGAACATGGCTACTCCTATCCAAAAAAATAGGGCAGCTGTCAGCACATAAAATGATCTAGATTTCTTAGTATAGTGGGCTATCACCAGAATAGACATCCTATTTGTTAATAATAATCATTATTATGTATAATAAAATATACTCTGGATTTAAACAATAGTTCTGTCTAATTAAAAATAAATATTAATTACTGTCGTCCTCAAAACCCTCTATCTCATCACTTAAACTATTCAAAAAATCATCACTTTGCGCTAGTAACTCATTCAAACGCGCCTCATTAATAACCCTAGCCAACTCATCACCGCTAAAAGTCTGTTCCTGACTGTAATAAAGCTTCTCTCTAAAATCATCATTGCCAATATTTTGCAAGTAGCTATCAACGGTATCAGCGCTAGAGGTTTCTGGTTCTGTTTCTTTGATATGAGTAGGGTTGAACCAACGCAGTCCGCTTGGCGTAATCAAGCCATCTAAAGGCACATCCCAAGGTTGAGTTTGCAACTCTTCAACCACCTGAAAGTCATAACACCAGCCAATACGTAAAGGTTTTTTTACTCCTGATCGATAGCTTTTACCAAGCGTTGTATCGTAAAAACCGCCACCCATACCCATGCGATTGCCTTGTTTATCAACAGCAACTAAGGGACAAATAATCACGTCCAAATCCGTTGCCCATAGTAGCTTACGATGGTGATTTTGTTTCATACCAAGACTATGAATACGAGTCGGCACATTGATAAGTTTTTTGTGATAAATCGGTACAAAACGCAGACGTTTATCCTCATGACCTAGTGAACCAACTACGGGCAAGTAAGCCTGATATTGCAGACGCTGACACCAGTCTAATAGTGGCTGAGTAGGCAACTCACCAAAGTCATCATAATAAATGCCGATACGCGTATGAGCAGGCAAACGCTGCTGGAGTTTGACTAAGTGTAAGCTGGCCGCTTGAGCTAAATGTCTACGCTCAGTAGTAGAGAGCTGACGGCGCTGGCGAGTGAATTGCTTTCTGGATGGATTAGTAATCATAGTATTAAGGCATTATTCAATAAAAAAACTTTAGGGTAATGATGGTCATTACAGATTATCTCTAGCTATAAATACTCGCATCAGCTTGGAGAAATTTATGATAAGCCATGCTATCATAACCCCACTTTACAGCCTATTTTCCTTATGTGCAGCCTTAGTTGCACTTTTTATAATAAACCAGTTATTTATCACTAATAAAAGAGGATAGTTATGTCACAGAATCAGGCAACTCGTACCGAAAAAGACACCATGGGTAACGTTGAAGTACCCGCAGACGCTTATTGGGGCGCGCAAACGCAGCGTAGCCGCGAGAACTTCAAAATCGGTGGCGAGACTCTACCGCGTCCGATGATTGAAGCAATGGCGCTAGTCAAAAAAGCCGCTGCGATTACCAATGCTAGCCTAGAGCGTATCGAAGACGATAAGCGCGACTTGATCGTGCAGGCAGCTGACGAAGTCATCAATGGCGGTCTGCAAGATCAGTTTCCATTAGTCGTATGGCAGACGGGTTCTGGTACACAGTCGAACATGAACATGAACGAAGTATTGGCGAATCGTGCTAATGAAATTGCAGGAAACGATCGTGGTAGCTATACGCCTATTCATCCCAATGACCATGTCAACCATGCTCAGTCTACTAACGACAGCTTCCCAACCGCTATCCGTGTCGCAGCTGCTCGTCAAATTAACAGCCTACTTATCCCAGCGGTCAAAGCCCTACGCGATACCCTAGATGCTAAAGCCAAAGAATTCGATAGCATCGTTAAAATCGGTCGTACCCATCTACAAGACGCTACACCTTTAACGCTAGGCCAAGAGTTCAGCGGTTATGTCAGTCAGCTTGACCATTCATTGACTCGCATTGATAACGCGTTACAAGGCCTATATGAGCTGCCACTAGGCGGTACAGCAGTTGGTACAGGTCTCAACGCTCACCCTGATTACGCGGTAAAAGCGGCTGAGCAATTATCAGAGCTAACAGGCTTGCCGTTTGTTACTTCACCCAATAAGTTTGAAGCACTAGCCGCGCGTGATGCCGAAGTTTTTGCTTCTGGTGCCCTCAAAACTTTAGCGGGTAGCTTAAACAAAATCGCTAATGATGTGCGCTGGTTGGCTTCTGGCCCTCGTTGTGGCCTCGGCGAGTTGACTATTCCAGAGAATGAGCCAGGCTCATCCATCATGCCGGGCAAAGTCAACCCAACTCAGTCAGAAGCCATGACTATGGTTGTGGCACAAGTGATGGGTAATGACACGACTATCAGCATGGCAGGCGCATCAGGTAACTTTGAGCTGAACGTCTATAAGCCTGTGATTGCCTTTAACTTACTGCAATCTATTAAGTTATTAGGCGATGCGTGCAATAGCTTTAACGACAATTGCGCGGTAGGAATCGAGCCTGTTAAAGAAAAAATCGATGACTTCTTGCATAACTCGCTCATGCTAGTGACCGCATTGAATCGTCATGTTGGCTATGAGAACGCCGCGAAAATCGCTAAGACTGCTTATAAAGAAAATAAAACCCTTAAGCAAGTTGCGGTTGAGCTTGATCTAATGACCGAAGCGCAGTTTGATGAGTGGGTCACGCCAGAGGATATGGTGCATCCTTCTTAGTTTAGATTTACTGCTTAAGATTAATAAAAAGACCTTGTCGTCCTTTATATCAGGATTTGACAAGGTCTTTTTTTTATCCATTATGTGAAGTCAATCCAACGCGCGAAACAATATCTTACGCTCTGACAACAAGCTCACTCATCGTTATAACAGCTAAGAATACTATTTCAGTTAGACTAGAGGGATAGATGACGATCAAGATAAAAGCGCTATAAAGTCTCAAAATAAAACAAAAATAATCACTAAATAAAATCTTTAGGGCTATTTTCTGACTATCTATAACTATTTTAATAAATTACAGAGGTACTATCATGAAAAATTTAACTGTAGCATTATCATCAGCGGCTATTATGATGGCAGCGTTGGGCTCGGGTTCTGCATTGGCTTACTCAGATAACGTCATGGAACCAAGTGAGAGTTACGACACCGCGATTAAGCATAGACAAGTGAATTATACTTGCCAAAATAATAATAAAATCAGCGTGACTTACGGCTTTAATAAGCAGTATTTGCCTACCTTTGCTGAGGCTACTCTAAACGGTAAAACAAGGTTTTTACCGATTAACTTAGCTCGTACGGATAACGTCTCAACCGTGTTTGGCGATGAAGACAACTTTAGTATTATGACCGGACCACTGCGTCTGAATAATTACCACACCTCATCAGCCAACATTCAAAACGCTAAGAGCGAAATCGTCTATAAAGGCTGTGAAGTGGCTTCTATTGTGAAGATTAAAGGCTAGCGAGTAGGGTGTGGTTAGCGAAGCGCCACCGATTTGATTTCAACTAAGAAGACCTTGTCATGTTATATGGCAAGGTTTTTTTGTTTTTAGAGCTGGGAGCTATTCCCGCTTTGTGCTTGTATCTGCTAGTCTAGCTGAGGCGGTGGCTACGGTTTGTGGTGTCTCTTGCTCCGCGAGCCACTCCAAAACCTAGCTTCCGCAACTCACCCAAACCAGCAGGATACCGCTGCAATCAGGGCTAGCGGCGACATCTTGATTTTGCGTAGAGCTTTTGTAGTTCAAGCTTTAATATTTTATAAAGCTTAAAAGTGCTCAATTCGTAGGTTGGTGTGGAGCTTGCGACACCTAATGATTTGACAAATATAAATGAAGTAATAAAAATTAATCTATAAAGTTTTGATGAGAAGTTAAACTAAAGAGGTCTTGGTAGTGTGTCGCCCCGCGCACCATGATTGAGAGCTATCCCTAGAATCGGTGCGCAGGGCGGCACCCTACAAGTTATCTAAACTTTAAAATTTATTGAGCACTAAAGAGAAACACTATGATCAAAAACGGTATGCGTCCCATTCATCCCGTTAAAGTTTTAGAAGAGGATTTTCTTGGTCCACTAGACATGAGTGCCTATGCGCTAGCAAATAAGCTTGGGGTTACTCCTGCACGTATAAACGAAATCGTACGTGAAAAGCGAGGTGTTACCGCTAATACAGCGCTGAGATTGGCAAGGTATTTTGGCGATAGCCCGCAGTTTTGGTTAAATTTACAATCTACTTATGAGCTACGTTTAGTTGAGACCGATGACTTAGCGTTTTTAGACGATATTGAGTATGTTTAATAAATTGTGGATAGTTCTTTAGCTTAATATAGCTACTTTTTTGACTGATAAAATGGCCGAACCATTAAGGATTTTTATGCTTCAAAATTATAAATTTGTTAAAATAGTTACGAAGAGTAGTTTATTAATATTTTTATTGATCGGACTCTCTACATTAGCCTCAGCGCAAATTGCAATGACTACTGAAGCACTTGAAACGCAACAAGCTTTTGATTTAGATTATTCTATTAAGCAAGAGTACCAGTCAAGTGATGAGGTTGAACAAAACTTCCCAGAAGGAGTTCACAAGTATCTTAAATCAGCAAATGACGGTGATGCAGTTTCACAATACATTGTTGGTGCAATGTACTTAAATGGCGAAGGAGTTGCTGAGAACTATGATCAAGCTATTGCTTGGTTTACGAAAGCCGCCAATCAAAATGATATTGATGCTCAGTACATTTTAGGAGCACTTTATTTTGAAGGTGTAAATGTTGATAGAGATTATACTAAAGCTAGAAAATGGTTCCTGAAAGCTGCTAATCAAGGAGAGCCAAATGCTCAGTATGCCTTGGCCTCAATCTATAGCTCAGGGTTAGGAATAGATTCAGACTATCTAGAAGCATCGAAGTGGTTTAGAAAATCTGCTGAACAAGGCAACATTAATGCTCAATTCTTCATAGGTTTGTTATATCTTGAAGGTAAAGGAGTCAAAAAAAATTATTCTGAAGCCATAAAATGGTTCACTACTGCTGCTGAACAAGGTGATTCAAAATCACAAGTAAATTTAGGTTGGATGTATTTAAATGGCTTAGGCGTTAATTTCGATCATATAAAATCATTAAGTTGGTATCGCAAAGCTAAAGAGCAAGGAGATAACTCAGTTCTACATCCTCTTGGCAATAGAAGAGAAGAGCTTATAAAGAATGAGTGACATAAGATATAAATTCAAAATCAGTTTCATTTTTCTACAACTGATGTGCAACATACGACCCTAACATTCATCCCATTCAAAACAGAAAAAGCCAAGCAAAATGCTCAGCTTTCCTATATCAAATTTTCGCAACTTTTAAATACTAAAACTTATAAAGCAAACCAAGCGTGGTTGTAGCATCAGTACGCGAGTCAACCATCGGGCTATCGTATTGCTCATTCGGCAAGTAGCTTAAGCTTTGATTAAAGAATCCTGCAAAGCGCTCATTGATGTCGTAGTTGGCACTAATATTAATGTAAGGATTCAAGCTTGAATTGGATTTATAAGCGGCGACGCCTGTTTTAGCTGACTCTTTATCACTGACGCCATAATAGTATTCGTTGTAGTCGTCATCATAATATTCAAAACCTATACTTGGATAGACGGTGAGCTTATTTTTAGTAATACGCGCTAGATAGGTTAAGCGAGCAGTATTACCGCCACTACGATCTAAGATATCAGTAGCGGCTTGAATACGGAAACCGCCAACAGGGGTGCGACGTAGATAAGTGATACCGGCTGCGGCAGATATCTTACGCTCATCGAGACCTTGCAGCGCGCCATTGGCATCATCAGGATCGAATGAATTGCCTGCTAATTGAGCGTAGGCGGATAGCTGGTTGGTGCCATCGTTAATCAGATAAGCGCCAGCACTAGCTCCGCGCGCGTAGATTTTATTATTGTCATAAAATACGCCCGGTAATACCCGCACTTCGTTGTCGTCCAAATCATAAGCACTATTGGAATAGAGCACGTTGACGCCTACGCTGAGCTGAGCGTCTTGATCGGCAGCCAGGTTTTTGAAAGGAGCAGCGCTTGCTGTGCCAGCAGCGCTCAAGAGCATCGTGGCTGCGAAGGTGGTGAGTACAGCGCGATAGGTAATGCTTGGAGCGGATAGTTTAAACATAGTCGTGTCTCATGAGCAGGGAAGGTAAGGTCGGGAATTGGTTTAGCGTTATCGATTACGTTAATATTAACTTAATTTGTTATTCAGTAGCTGCCAATATTTGCAGTATTTGGTTATGGATATCTTGCCACCACCAGATGAAACTAACCGTGATAATAAGCATGACTATCCAAGGCAGTAATTGCCAAATGAGGCTAATTTTAATCGGCTCTGGCACAAACCTTTTTGGATCAATATAAGTGGGATACTGATTAATATAGTCACCACTTCGCTCTAAATTAGCGCTATCTGCGTTATTATTTAAGTTTACAGGGATTTGGCTATCATTATCAGCAAATATATTGGTAAGGGGCGGATTATCGCGATGAGTGTTTTGCAGGCTAGTTTGATAGCTATGCTGATGGTTACTTGAATAGCTGTCTTGAACCGCGTTTTGATAAGCTTGTTGCGCACCAGCCATAGCCGCTTGCTGTGCTAGCTCCCGCTGACGATAAGCGAAGGCAATAGGCAGCGCGATGAGCAAGCCGGTAATCGCGCCGCCGATATGACCGGCATTATCGATGCCAGGAACCGCAAATCCGTACACTAAGTTGATACCCATAATGATGACTAGGCTTTTTAGATTGATCATCATGCCATTGACTGACATCTTAAAAAACGCTGCTACTAGTAACGCTGCACCGATGCCCATGATACCGCCTGATGCGCCAGCGGATAGACCAGGCTGACCACTGCCATCTATAATTGCTTGCCAAGTCACATGGTTATTGAGGACGTTACCGCCGATTACCGCTAGTAAAAATAGCGCCAAGAACTTACTGGAGCCAAACATCGGCTCAGCGATTTGACCAAAAAAATACATCGCAAAGCTGTTAAACAGCAAGTGCATCAGGCCAATATGCAAAAATCCGCTACTGATTAAGCGCCAAGGATCTTCGCCCATCGTATAAGGCAAAGCATTCGCGCCCCAATTGAGTAGCGCCTCTGTAGAGGGATTGTTAGCATCCACTCCAGTCAGTAGTTGTATAACAAACAGACCGATAAAACTGATAAGCAATATAGTGGTGACAGGCGCGGTGCTAAAGAGCTGCTTAATAGTCATAAATGAAGTTATATTGATGATAAGTAAGGATGAGCAGTATAAAGGTTTGCGCTGCTATAAAAAAGAATACCTATGTATCTAAGCGCTGTCTTTAGCTTTGGCAACTAGGAATACTATTTATACTATCAACTGCTCCTATATTTGATGCTATCAACGCATCCTTACTACCAACGCATCGGTGCAAGATAAGGCAGAGCTGATTTGAGCTGCTCATAAGTGCCGTTCACTAAGATATCCTCGGTGACTTTATTGATATCGGTATGACCACAGAATGCCATGCTGATATCGCATTCGTTATAGATCAGCTCCAGTGCGCGGCGTACACCGTCTTCACCATAAGCGCCCAGTCCATAGAGAAACGCTCTTCCGATCATCGTGCCGTTAGCGCCTAACGCCATCGCTTTGAGCACATCTTGTCCTGAGCGAATACCACTATCGAGCCAAATCTCAATCTGGCTATTTTCCGCTCGTACCGCTTGTACTATATCGCTAAGTGCGGCAATAGAGGAGGGCGCACCATCGAGCTGACGACCGCCATGGTTAGAAACTACTAGAGCATCAGCGCCACTACGCGCGGCTAAGATAGCATCCTCAGGCTCCATGATACCTTTGATAATCAGCTTGCCGGCCCATTGATCTTTGATGCGCGCCACATCATTCCAGCTTAGGCCAGGATCGAATTGCTCCGCTGTCCATGCCGATAAGGAGGAGATATCCTCGACATTTTTGGCATGACCGACGATATTGCCAAAGGTACGTCTTTTGGTACCCAGCATATTTAGGCACCACTCAGGCTTAGTCATTAGATTTAGGATATTAGCGAGGGTTGGCTTTGGCGGCGCAGAGAGTCCATTTTTGATGTCTTTATGACGCTGACCGAGCACTTGTAGATCGGCAGTCAATATCAGCGCTGAGCAATTAGCATCTTTTGCGCGGCGAATCAAATTGGCCATAAACTCTTGGTCACGCATCACATAGAGCTGAAACCAAAACGGCGTATTAGTATTTTGAGCCACATCTTCAATCGAACAAATACTCATGGTCGATAGCGAAAATGGTACGCCGAATTTCTCCGCAGCGCGGGCGGCTTGTATCTCACCATCCGCCCACATCATACCGGTGAAGCCAGTAGGCGCAATGGCGACCGGCATTTTGACTTTTTCACCAATCATCGTAGTCGCAAGCGAGCGGTTTTCCATATCGACGAGCACGCGCTGACGCAGCTTAATACGATCAAAATCGGTTTCGTTATTACGATAGGTGGTTTGCGTCCATGAGCCTGAATCGACATAATCGTAAAACATTCGCGGCACTTTACGCTCGGCAACGCGGCGCAGATCTTCGATTTCGGTTATCTTAGATAAGTCTTTCATCGTAGTCTCGATAGTAAGGTACTGTTTATTATGGTGCTTATTATTCGTTAGTTTTAAGCGATTCTTCACTCAACAACTGCTGCAAATCCAATACTGAAAAAGGATAATCTAAGCGCTGGAGAGGCGTGAGTACCACGGGGATAGTGGTGGCAAAGTCCATCATCAGCGTCTCATTTAAGTCGCTGATATCTATATAATGATAAGTGACAGGCTGCACCGCTGCTAACTGATTCATTAGGCTCTCAGCGACCTCACACAAGTGACAGCCTGTCGTGCCGAGTAACCATGCTTGATGACGGATGTCGTTACTGGAAAGTCTGGGTAACGCTTCTATCAAACGTTCTCTGAGCGCATTGATGGTTTTATGGTGAGTGGCATTATTATTGTAACTATTATCGTCATTGTCTGTTTGATAGTGTTGTAGGTCGTCATTGGGCATAGCTAGACTCATCTTTGTATTTAACTTTACAAACATCATAAATTTTTGGGCTTTAGGTTAGCTTATGCCCTTAGCGGTATAAGATAGAGAATAGTCATATGATAGAGAAATCTTGCCTATAATAACAGTAGCCGTGACAGCGATTGTGAGATTGGGTAAGATAGCTTGCTCGCTGACGATTTAGATTGCAGATGCAAATGAATGCTTTGAGTGACAATTTCAAGCTTTTTTAGTTTTGGTAAATTTTTATAACGCTTCATCCTTACTTATTCGGATATCTTGCGCATGACAAGTTTTGCTAGTTTTTTTAAACGATTGTTAGGAGCGATTATACTAATAATCGTCGCTTTTCATATACTAGTTGCCGCTTTGCTACTGGTATGGAAGAGCCAGCCCATTAACAATAGTATGTTTATGCTGACTCATCGTCTGACCGGCGGGGAGGTCACCCAAGAGTGGGTAGAATATGATCAAATCGCTAAGTCCGCTAAGCAAGCGGCTATTGTCAGTGAAGACTCGACTTTTAGTCAACACAATGGCTTCGATATGAAAGGTATCAAAGAGGCGCAAAAAAAGAATGAAGCTTCAGGTAAGGCGACTGCTGGTGGTTCGACGATTACTCAGCAATTGGCCAAAAACTTATTTTTGACCTCGCATCGCTCTTATGTGCGTAAAGCCGATGAGGCGGTCATCACCGTGATGATTGAGACGATTTGGGACAAACCGCGCATTTTGACCGCTTATTTAAATGTCGCCGAGTTTGGTAACGGTATCTACGGTATCGAAGCCGCAGCTAGACATTATTATGGTAAATCTGCCGCTGATCTCAATCGTGATGAGTCAGCACTTCTCATTAGTATGCTGACCAATCCAAAATATTATGAGGACAATCAGGGCAATAAACGTCTGCGTAATAAGCAGCGCATTATCAAAAACCGAATGAAAAATGCCGTATTACCACAAGTTGCATAACCGCTATTAATGATTTACAAGCTTTTAGTACAAGGCTAATAAAGCTATTTATTGACGCTAATATAAAGGCGTTCTAGTATTTTTAATCACAACAAGGAGTAGTGAGATGGCTGATAATCCCAACGAAGCAAAAAATACTCGTAATGCCATTGATAAAAAGCAAACCACGACACTAAGCCACGAGCGCTCAGCCAATGATCACCTCACTGAACTAAACTGGCAACGCTTTGATGATGGCAGCTATTCATCGAGCGCTTACATTCATCGGGATCTGTCTTTATTGCAGTTTAATCTACGCGTTTTAGCGCAAGCGGCAAGCCCTCGTCATCCTCTCCTTGAGCGGCTATTCTTTTTGATCATATTTTCCTCAAACATGGATGAGTTTTTTGAGATTCGCGTGGCGGGCATCATGCAAAAGCTCAATATAGGCGATGTCCCTAGCAGCCCGCATGGTATGCGCCCAAGTGAGATACTAAGTGAGATATCAGCGGTGGCTCATGAGGCTATCGATGAGCAGTATCGTATCTTGAACCAAGATATCCTGCCAGCGCTAGCAAAAGAGGATATTCGCTATCTGCGCCGTGATGAGCTGAATGCCGAGCAATCGGCGTGGATGAAGCGCTACTTTATTGAGCAAGTCTCGCCGGTGCTGACTCCGATTAGTATTGATCCGGCGCACCCATTCCCGCGACTAGTTAATAAAAGCCTTAACTTTATTGCTACTTTAGAGGGCAAAGATGCCTTTGGCCGCGATATCAATTTAGCGATTGTACCTGCGCCGCGTAGTCTGCCGCGTGTCATCCGCCTGCCTGATGAGCTGACGGACGGCAAAGAGCACCATGTCATGCTCTCAGCCATCATCCATGAGCATGTGGGCGAGCTCTTCCCCGGTATGAATGTCACCGGCTGCCATCAGTTTCGTTTGACTCGAAATGCCGATCTCGATCTTGCGGACGATGTCGATGATATTGCCAAAGCACTGGAGGGCGAGCTTGAAAACCGCCGCTTTGGTGATAAAGTTCGGCTTGAGGTCACTACCGATTGCCCAACGCCTATCAGCGATTATCTGCTGAACGAATTTGAATTGCATGATAATCAGCTGTACCGGGTAAATGGCCCAGTGAACTTAACGCGGTTATTATTTGATTTTAATATTCCCAAGTTGCGTTATCAGTCCTTTACCCATATCGTACCCAAGCCGTTTCGCCGTGAGTTCGATAAGCTCGATAGATCGACTAGTATGTTTGGCGCGATGCGTAAAGGGGATGTGCTCGTTCATCATCCTTTTCATGCCTTCTCGCCGATTGTGAATCTGCTATGGCAAGCGGCAAGCGATCCTAAAGTATTAGCGATTAAGCAAACCTTGTACCGCTCAGGCACCAATTCTGAGATTGTCCAAGCCTTAGCCGCTGCTGCTCGTAATGGCAAGGAAGTGACGGCGGTGATTGAGCTGCGCGCACGTTTTGATGAAGCCTCCAATATCGCGGTTGCAAACTTCTTACAAGAAGCGGGCGCGGTCGTTGTATACGGTATCGTCGGCTACAAGACCCACGCCAAACTGATGCTTATCGTCCGCCGCGAAGACGATCGCATTCGTCGTTATGTGCATCTTGGTACGGGTAACTATCACGCTGCTAATGCCAAAGTCTATACGGATTATGGGCTATTCACTGCTGACCCTGATATCTCAGAGGATGTGCATAAAATCTTCCAAGAGCTGACGGGAATGGGTAAGCCTGCCACTCTCAAAAAACTGCTACACGCACCTTTTACCTTGCATGATAAATTGATGAGCTTTATTGATGATGAAATCGCTCATGCCAAAGCAGGCAAACGCGCACATATGATTATCAAAGTCAACGCCTTAACCGAGCGCCGACTGATTAGCAAGCTCTACGATGCCTCACAAGCTGGGGTCAAAATCGAGCTTATTTTACGCTCAATTTGCTGTCTGCGTCCGCAAGTCAAAGGGCTATCTGGAAATATCACCGTGCGCTCAATCGTGGGACGTTTTTTGGAGCATACGCGCATCTATTACTTCCATAATGGCGGTGATGAGCGTTTGTATTTGGGCAGTGCCGACTGGATGGATCGCAACTTATTTCACCGCGTCGAAGTTGCCTATCCTATTGAGGATAAGAAACTCTTCGCGCAAATTTATCAAGACGGTCTGCAAAACTACCTTAAGGATAATGTACAAGCTTGGACGCTAGCAGGAGACGGTCGTTGGCAGCAGTTGAGTCCGGCGCAGAACGCTCTGCCGCATATTGCGCAAAACCATTTACTCAATGTCATCAATCACGTTGATGAATAAACACTAATCACGCTCTTCTATCCTGTAAAGGTTACAAACTGTCTTGTAACCTCACATTTATTCACATATTGATACGGCAGTACACTGGTGCATGGTTTGTGCTTTTTTCTATAATCAAAGGTAGTTCTTACCTACCATTCAATTATAAGAATAGGAATCACACTATGAGTAACACTAACGATAATAAATCTGATGTTCAGCAAGCCGCAAATAAAGCTGACGCTGACAAAATTGAAAAAAATTTAGAGCAAGATAACACTTCAGGGACACCCGAAGAGTTATCAGAAAATGAAAAAACTTCCTTTATAGATGACCAAACTCGCACTGATAAGTAATGAGCTGCTAAAGGAGTAGAGAGTCGTCAAAATAATCGATAGAGGGAAATATCATGGTTAACAAATCAACGATTACGGATAATAAAACACAAACGGCAGTGGATAATATTGGGCCTAACGACGAAGAGATCGTTCCTATCGATGACCCAGTAGACGCTAAGCGGGAGAATCCAACTGATAGCTATGAAGGCCGGAAGCATGAGCCAAATATAGATGGTCCTGAACAAGCCTCACAGGAAACTGATGAAGTCTATGCCGACCCTCGCAGAGAAGAGAACCTTCCGGCAGGTGGCAAAAATGTAGCTGACCTAAATGCGCACGACTTAAGTAAAGACAATAACCAAATTTAATTTGTACTCGCTTGTCTTGTATAGATAGCTGTATAGAAGGCTTTTACCTTACTTATTTAAACGACGTCCACATCTATAATTACAACAAAGGATGAAACCATGCAAACTAAAGATCCAGCTCTAACTAAGACACCTATTAGTAGCCATGACGCTATAAGTGAAATGGTCGAAAATACAAATGACAACAAAGATCCTAAACATTCTGAGCGCGAGCAGCGCCAGATGGATGAGACAGTGAGTGCTAGTGACAGAGCAGATGGCGCTGCTACTGTCAGGGATGATGCGAATGTGCCTCGTGAAGGTTCCGTAGAAAACCATGAAGATATTGAGCGCAATACCACTGTTAATAAAGGTACCGATACTTTTGAAGATGAGATTGTAGACTCAAAACACGTCAATGATGGCGATAATCCAGCGCGTCAACCGGATCGCCGTGATCAGAATGGCAGTAGCGCTTTTGATGAAGGCGTCAACGATCAAACGGTGGGTAGTGAAGCGCCTCAGAGCGAAGAGCTTAACGATATGAACCGTTACGCAAGCATCGACAACGCGCAAACTCGCATTTTGAATCCTGATGAAAAAGATTAAATGTCTTACCAATAAGGTTTGAGCGTATTATTAAGTTGAGTAGTTGAATTGCTCATTTATCTGTATCGAAGATATGCTCTAGCATTAGGGTTTAAAATAAATTATTGAAAAGGATTATTCATGAAAAATGATAACAAAGACTATAAGTTAAAAGACGCGGATGATAATGAAGGTATCGTGCCAGATGATGCGCTACAAAAGGTAAATCCAGCCGCTGCTGAGCAAGCTTCGAGCGATCATGATCCGCATAATATTGCCAAAGAGCATAAACAGCACGATACCAATGTTACTGAAACTAAAGACTAATCAGGCACGCCGCTATGAAAGCGTAGCTCGTTATCAGGACTGGTAATAAGCTCAGCCTCTACCGCTCTAAAAAAAGCCACGCGTTCATCGATATTCTCGGTCGCTAGTGACTGTGCTAACTGTAAATAATCTTCAAAATGACGACTCTCAGACTTGAGCAAATAACGATAATATTTGGCCAAGCGCTCATCTTCTATTACCTCTGCAAGCGCAGCGAAACGCTCACACGATCGCGCTTCTATAAAAGCCCCAATAATGAGTACATCGACCATTGCCGCAGGCTCATAGGTGCGTTTGTGTTTTAGCATGCCTTTTGCATAACGGCCTGCGCCTAGATGTTGCCACTCTTGACCACGCTCCTTCATAATCCCTAATACTTGCTCATAATGCAGCATCTCCTCCCGGACTAACTGGGCCAGTTTGCATTGCAAGTCATGCGAGAACTCATAGCGAAACATTAGATTCATTGCGGTACCTGCCGCTTTTTTTTCGCAGTTAGCATGATCTTGAATAATAATAGGCAAGTTGTTGATTGCCGTATCTATCCACGCGCGTGTTGTTCGACCTGATAAAAACGCATAAATCGCTGATAGATCGATATTTAAAGTTGAGGTCTGAGCAGACGAGGTGTATTGGGGATTTAAGCTAGCGCTATTATTCATCTTGGCTACAGAAGCTGTTTTATTTAGTTTTGCATCTTCGTTTATTGATTTGGTTTCGGTATCAGTCATAGTCTAATCATGTAAAGTGGATAGTTCAGTAGATTTTATCATTGCCAGCTTCGTTCAGCAGAAATGATTACTTACAGTTTAATCATACTCATAAGTCATGAGCGCCCTAGCGCTTCTTTATACGAGTTAAACAAGCCCTAGTAAAGGCTATCATATCTGTACAAGGCGACTATTTAGCTACTAAATAGTGCATTCTTGTTAATTTCCTGATTTGATAGTAGGATAATCTTTGATTTTAGAATAATTATGTCATAGATTATTTTAGCATGAGCCTATAATTCATTATAAGAACATTGATTATAAGACTTCTAAATGCTTGTTAGCTATAAAGGTCTAACGATAATATCAGTTAACCTTCCTTTATTGCTCGAGCGCCTCACTAAACCTATTACAAGGATATCATTATGAGTCAGGATTCAAACGCCAATCGCATTCAAAAAGGCAGCCTTGCTATCGATAAGCAGATGTATGATTTTATCGAAAACGAAGTATTACCAAAAGTAGGCGTTGATTCAGAAAGCTACTGGTCAGGATTTGAAAAGGTAGTCAAAGAATTCACTCCGCGTAATAAAGCCCTACTTGCTACTCGTGATGAGATGCAAGAAAAAATAGATCAATGGCATCTAGACAACCCCACTAGCAACGGCGAAGTGGATTTTGCAAAATATAAGCAGTTCTTACAAGAGATCGGCTATCTGTTACCAGAAGGCGAGGACTTTCAAGTCTCAACTGAGAATGTCGATGACGAGATCGCTCATATCGCAGGGCCACAGTTAGTTGTCCCAGTTCGTAATGCTCGCTACGCCTTGAACGCAACTAATGCGCGTTGGGGTAGCTTATACGATGCGCTATATGGTACGGACGTCATCAGTGATGAAAACGGTCAAGAGGCCAAAGGCGGTTACAATCCTACTCGCGGCGCTGCCGTTGTCGCTTACGCCAAGCAATTCTTAGATGAGAACTTTGCACTAGCATCTGGCTCTTACACTGAGGTGACTGGTTTTGAAGTGGTTGATGGCAAGCTACAAATCAATCAAGGCGACAGTAGCACTGAGCTCAAAGATGCAGAGCAATTCGCAGGTTACATGGGCGATGCAAGCAGTCCAACGGCGGTGCTTCTCAAGAACAATAATCTGCACGCCGAGATTCAAATCGATAAAGATAGCCCAATCGGTAAAGACGATGCGGCCGGTATCAAAGATGTGCTACTCGAATCGGCTATCACCGCCATTCAAGATGGTGAAGACTCTATCGCCGCGGTCGATGCTGAAGAAAAAGTCGAAGTGTATCGCAACTGGTTTGGCCTAATGAACGGCGATCTGAAAGAGACCTTTGAGAAAGGCGGCAAGACTCGTACCCGTCAGCAAAACCCAGACCGCGTTTATACTGCGCCTGATGGCAGCGAGTTGGTCCTTCCTGGTCGTGCACTGCTACTACTGCGTAACGTCGGACACTTAATGCAAAACCCAGCCATCTTAGTTGACTTAGGAAACGGTCAAGAAGAGATATTTGAAGGTATCATGGACGCTTTAGTGACCCCGTTACTAAGCCTAAATGACCTAAAAGGCAAGACTGAGCTGTCAAACTCACGTAAAGGCTCTATGTATATCGTTAAGCCAAAAATGCACGGCCCTGATGAAGTGAAGATGGCCAATGACTTATTTAACGCCTCTGAGGACTTGTTAGGTCTTGAGCGTAATACCTTAAAGATAGGTATCATGGACGAAGAGCGCCGCATGACGGTCAATCTAAAGAACGCTATTGGTCAAGCCAAAGAGCGCGTCATCTTCATTAATACCGGCTTCTTGGATCGTACCGGCGATGAGATGCATACCAGTATGAATGCAGGGCCATTCGTACGTAAAGGCGAGATGAAGTCGCAAGCATGGCAGCCTGCTTACGAGCAGTGGAACGTCGATGTCGGTCTTGAGGTAGGTCTGCAAGGCCGCGCTCAGATCGGTAAAGGCATGTGGGCTAAGCCTGATGAGATGAAAGAGATGATGGAGACTAAGGCCGCGCATCCGCAGTCAGGCGCTAGCACCGCTTGGGTACCCTCACCAACAGGTGCAACCTTACATGCCATGCACTATCATCAAGTTAACGTCAAAGACGTACAAGACCAGCTAAAATCGCGTAGCCGCGCCAATGTCGATGATATCTTGACTATTCCTTTGACCAGTGAAGCTAATTGGAGTGAGGAAGAGAAGCGTCAAGAGCTCGAGAACAACGCTCAGGGTATCTTAGGCTATGTCGTACGTTGGGTAAACCAAGGCGTAGGTTGCTCAAAAGTGCCAGATATCAATGACGTCGGCCTAATGGAGGATCGCGCGACCCTACGTATCTCAAGCCAGCATATCACTAACTGGCTGCATCACGATGTGGTGAGCGAAGAGCAAGTCATGGAAACGATGAAGCGTATGGCTAAAGTGGTCGATGAGCAAAACGCGGGCGATCCTAGCTACCAAAATATGGCACCTGATTTCGATAACTCTTATGCGTTCCAAGCAGCTTGTGATTTAGTATTCAAAGGTCGCGAGCAGCCTAGTGGCTATACTGAGCCGCTATTGCATCAAGCGCGCCGTGATCTAAAAGCTAGCAGCACTTGTTAATCAAAGCTGTCAAAAGCTGCTTTATAAGCTCTTAGGTTAATCACTCTATGTGACGCTTTAATAACCCTCCTAGTCGCTCAATGAGATGAGTAGGGGAGTTAATGCTTATAATGTTAAATCGCTATTAAAAGCACTCCTATCAACACTATAGGAGTGCTTTTTTATGGCTATTTTATCTCTCAACCAACGGCTTTAAATGACTGCCTAATCCTCGCTAACTCTGAACTAGAATCCTCGAATTTATCTTCATAAGCATTGGAATAAAAATTGAAAGAATTAAGACTAAATGTCAAAAAAATGTTGCAAATTATGTCAAAGTTGTTATGCTTGTACTCGAAGTATGAGTTTGGTAACGGATGTTACGCAGTAGGACGCATAAGACTTAAGTTTACATGGTAGTTACATTACAAGTTACGTTAATGCTTTCTATATGTAAGTTAGGGTTTTTTCATATTACGGTAATAAAACTTCGCCATACTTGTTTCTGACTAAACTTGGTAGCCAGTTACACATTATATCTTTGAGGATTTGTGACGATACCCTTATGAGTAAAAGCTAATCAAAGCACGCTCATTACTAAAATTGTAAAGTGGAGATATCCCATGAAAAAGTTACTTTTAGCTACAGCCATTGCCGCTCTATCTGTATCTGCAGCTAATGCCGCGCCACAAGTCTATGGTAAAGCATTCATCACTACCGATTACGTTAACGCAGAGTTGGACGTTCAAGAAGCGGTAGGTGTTAATGGTGAATTCCAAAACATCGATGAAGATAAAAACTCATTACAAATTAACTCAAATATCTCACGTCTAGGTTTCAAAGGTTCTGAAGCTATCACTGCTAATACTGACGTGGTTTATCAGTTAGAGTATGGCATTAACATCGATGATAGCGGCGATGACAACGTAGGTTTTAGAAGTCGTGATACTTATCTTGGTTTAGCCAATGAGCAGTATGGTCAAGTTCGTTTTGGTCGCAACTACTCAGTAACCGATTATATTCTTAATAGCGTACCTGTCACTAAAGGCTATTGGGATAATATTGGTGCAAGCAGCCTGAATACTGGTTCAGCAGCTGAAGCTTTAACGCTAACTGATGGCGGCCGTATCAATAACTCTATCATTTGGTTTGCCCCTAAATACAACGATCTACCATTAGAACTAACGTTGCAGTATGGTGCTGATGAGACTTTCGTTGACGACAACAATGATCGTGATACAGGTTATGGCGCAGCGTTAAACTTCAATCCAGGTACAGGCTTCGCAGCTGGTATTGCTTTGGATAAAGATATGAGTATCAACGGTGACATCCTTCGTGGTACTGCTAGTGTTGATCTAAGCAACTACGTTGCTTATCCAGTAACATTAGGTGTGTTATATCAGCAAGCGGATTATGACAATGCTGGTGAAGAAGACGGTCTAATGGTTAGTGCCAAAATGGGCTTAAGCAACTTTGCTCGTCCGGCCACTGTTTACGCTCAGTACAACAGAACAGAAAACTTAAGCGGCTTTGACGGCAATGACTCGGATCAGTTTGTAGTCGGCGGTGAGTACTTCTTTAAAGACAATATGATTGCGCATCTTTACGCGGGCTATAACTCTGCTGACTTAGACAACGACACTTTCTTTGTGAGAGAGTCTGAGGTTGGTAAA
This sequence comes from Psychrobacter sp. 2Y5, assembly GCF_051847375.1. NCBI lineage: Bacteria > Pseudomonadati > Pseudomonadota > Gammaproteobacteria > Moraxellales > Moraxellaceae > Psychrobacter > Psychrobacter sp. 2Y5. The sequence goes on along the minus strand of NZ_JBPYDA010000005.1, from coordinate 179,306 downwards.
GGCGACTCTGAGTTTGTACGTGTTGCTGGTAAAGGCGATTCTAATGTATTAGCTATTGGTGCAGGTCTAGAATACTTATTCTAATATCGACATCTGACACAGCTTATAAAAAGACTCATCCTTCGGGGTGAGTTTTTTTGTATGGTAGATATAGCAATTAATCCTTAAAACCCTTTCAATATTATTCTTAGCTGATCTTGAAGTGAAGGTCTATTATGAAAAAAGTACTATTTATTCTAGTGAGTTCCGTTGTATATATTCCTATGGCACAAGCGGCTCCGGAGATCTACGGCAAGGCTTTTATGATGGTTGACTATGTGGATCAACAAGCGGACTATGAGGACCAAAACAATACTCCAAAGGATGCAGATAAGAATGCGCTGCAGATTAACTCGCATTTCTCACGTATAGGTTTGAGAGGAACCGAAGCCATTACGGACAGCACAGACGTTATCTATCGTTTAGAGTATGGGGCAGATATCGATGGCGACGACAGTCAAATCTTGCAAAGCCGTGATACCTATTTAGGTCTAAAGAACGAAGCTTACGGCGAGCTACGGCTTGGTCATAACTCATCTGTTTTTAGTTATCTGTATGGTCCTATTGTCAATAGAGGATACTGGGATAACCTAGGAACCAGAACGCTTGGTGATAATGAGAACGTCGCCGCGTTAAACATGCTCGACTATACGCGCTCAAAAGATTCGGCACTATGGATTGCACCTAAGTATCAAGGTCTGCAGCTAATCATGCAGTATGCTGCTGATGAGAGCTTTGAGAGTAGCGATAATGGCTATGGAGCAGCGCTAAAGTTTGATAAAGGCACGGGTTATACGGCAGGTATTGCCTACAGCAAAGATATTGAAGCTAGCGGTAGTATTGATACCTTAGACCTTGTGAATGAGGGTAATAATATTGAAAGTATTAGTTATGGCGGTGACGCCCTTCGTGGGACGCTAACGCTTGATGTAGATAGCTATCTAGACATAGCGACTCCGTTGACTTTAGGAGCGGTGTATCAGCAAGCGGATTATGATTTTAGAGGTTCTGATAAAGAAAAGGGCCTGATACTCAGTGGCAAAATCGGTCTAAACCACCTATCTCATCCAGCTTCGATATACATTCAGTATAATAAAACCGATAACCTCAATGGCATTAGCAATAATGATTCTGATCAGATCGTAATCGGTAGTGAATATAATTTCAAAGACAATATGATTGCTCATGCTTATATCGGTCAGAACAGGGCAGATTATACCAGTCCCACTGATCCAACTAATTCTGTAGCAGATATTGAAGTGTTTGCCGTTGGTGCGGGTTTAGAGTATTTATTTTAAGCTGGCGATAGCGCATTAAAGCTGATCTTATGGATGAGCTTTTTTTATTTGTTTAGACAATAGTCCATAAGCGGCTCGCAAAACTTGAGAATTTAGCTGAGTTTAGCTTTTGCCCTATATTTTATGGCGTATTTTTAGTAAAATCCTTCTTTACCAATTGTTGATGAGTACTATGACCAAGTTTATATTTGTGACCGGTGGGGTAGTGTCCTCACTAGGAAAAGGTATCACGGCGGCTTCCTTGGCTGCTATCTTAGAAGCGCGCGGCGTCAATGTCACTATGACTAAGATGGATCCGTATATCAACGTCGATCCAGGCACGATGAGCCCATTCCAACACGGCGAAGTGTTCGTCACCGAAGACGGCGCTGAGACTGATTTGGACTTGGGCTATTACGAGCGTTTTTTACGTCGCTCGAAGATGAGTAAGAGTAACAACTTCACTAGTGGCCGTATTTATCAGAACGTCTTGAATAAAGAGCGCCGCGGCGAATATTTAGGCGGTACCGTACAAGTGATTCCGCACATCACTGATGAGATCAAAAGCAAGATTATTGCCAGTGGTCAAGGCTATGATGTTGCCATCATTGAGATTGGCGGTACCGTCGGTGATATCGAGTCATTACCCTTTATGGAAGCGGTGCGTCAGATGCAGGTGGAGTTAGGCCGTAATAAGGCTATGCTTATGCACCTCACTTTAGTGCCTTATATTGCAAGTGCTGGCGAGACTAAGACGAAACCTACTCAGCATTCGGTCAAAGAGCTACGCTCTATCGGTCTGCAGCCTGATATCTTAATCTGCCGCTCAGATCATCATATCTCACCTGACAATCGCCGTAAGATTGCGCTATTTACTAACGTGGAAGAGCGCGCGGTCATTATGTGTGAAGATGCCCAAAGCATCTATCAAATCCCGCGTACTCTGCACGAGCAAGATCTCGATGATCTTATCTGTGAGCGCTTTGGTCTGGATTTGCCAGAAGCAGATCTAAGTGATTGGGACAAAGTCGTTGAAGCACAGCTCAATCCAGAATCTACGGTCACTGTGGCTATGGTCGGCAAATATGTTGAGCTACCTGATGCTTATAAATCTATCAACGAAGCCTTACTCCATGCCGGCATTACCCATCAAACTAAGGTTAATATCGACTATATCGATGCGGAGCGCTTAGAAGATGATGACACCGCTCTTGAGCAATTAAAAAAAGCGGATGCCATCTTAGTACCGGGCGGCTTCGGTGAGCGCGGCACTCTGGGTAAAATGAAAGCGATCACTTATGCGCGCGAAAATCATGTACCATATCTTGGCATCTGCTTAGGTATGCAGTTGGCAGTGATCGAGTTTGCGCGTAATGTCATGAGCATCGATGCCAACTCCTCTGAGTTTGATCGTAAAAGCAGCGAACCGATTATCGGCCTAATTACCGAATGGATGGATGAGCGCGGCGAGCTACAAATTCGTACTGACGACTCCGACCTTGGTGGTACTATGCGTCTAGGCGCGCAGCAAGCGGAATTGGTTGCCGGTAGCAAGCTGAGCCAGATTTATGGTGCCAATATGATCACCGAGCGTCATCGCCATCGTTATGAGATGAACAATCGCTATATCGAGCCTCTAGAGCAAGCAGGCATGACGATCTCAGGCTATTCAGCCAAACAGCATTTGGTAGAGTCGGTTGAGATTAGCGAGCATCCCTGGTTTATTGCTGTACAGTTCCATCCAGAATTTACTAGCTCGCCACGCGGTGGTCATCCGCTATTTAATAGCTTTGTGAATGCCTCGAAGAAATACAGCGCTAGCAAATAATGGTTTAAATATAGGCTTGACCAAAAGATCAATCTTCGGATTGGTCTTTTTTTATGACCTATATTAGAGCATATGTATTATAGTCAGTTCGAAATAAAATCGACACCCTAATGTTATCGTGTAGTTGGTATCAATTTTCCTTGCGTGCTGTTATCTTTCGATGCTGCGCAAAATCCATCCCAACCGCACTGTATCGTTTTCAAAGTGAATGAACTATATTTAGCTACGTAGCTTTTATTTTGTGGTTAAAGTTTATCTGTTGCAATCAAGCACTTTTCTTTAATGTGCTATCGGTTACAATATGAGCTAGAGATAACAATAACGAGGGTAACGACTTTATGGATAATTTATTAACTGCGCAGTCGCATATCGAGCTTAAAAAAAGTGATAACGACATCATTAATATCGGCAACGATCAGCCGTTTGTATTATTTGGTGGCATGAATGTTTTGGAATCCAAGGTGCTAGCGTTTGAGATCGCTGAGCAGTATATCGATATTTGCGAGCGTCTAGGGATTGGCTATGTGTTTAAAGCTAGCTTCGATAAGGCCAACCGCTCAAGCCTACATTCGTTTCGTGGCCCAGGTCTCGAGCAAGGCGTAGATTGGCTCGGACAAATCAAAGAAAAGTACCAAGTGCCAATCATCACTGACGTGCATGAGCCGTATCAAGCGCAGCCTGTCGCTGAGGTGGCCGATATCATTCAGCTGCCTGCTTTTTTGTCGCGTCAGACGGATTTAGTCGAAGCGATGGCCAAGACGGACGCTATTATTAATATCAAAAAAGCGCAGTTCCTCGCGCCGCATGAGATGCGCCATATTATGAATAAATGCTTGGAAGCTGGCAACGACAAGCTCATCCTATGTGAGCGCGGTAGCGCGTTTGGTTATAACAATCTAGTCGTCGATATGCTGGGCTTCGATACCATGAAGCAGATGGATGTGCCAGTATTTTTTGATGTCACCCATAGTTTGCAGCAGCCGGGCGCGCGTAGTGATAGCGCAGGCGGTCGCCGTGAGCAAATAACCACGTTAGCTCGGGCCGGTATGGCGACAGGGCTTGCTGGACTGTTCTTAGAAGCCCATCCCAATCCTGAGGCGGCTAAATGCGATGGCCCTTGCGCGCTGCGTACCAGTCAGCTTGAGCCGTTCTTGCGTCAGTTAAAGCAGATTGATGAATTGGTCAAAGGCTTTGCGATATTAGATACTCAATAAGGCACACGTCAATTATTCAACCGTTTAGAAGGATAAGGTTATGGCTATTCAGGTCGCAAAAGTCAGTATCGAAAATATTGATGATCAAGAGGGTATCGATGGGGTAATGACCGCGCTCAAAAACATCCATGGGGTTACCGCAATCGAGCTTGATGCGGCGGCCAAAACCGCTTTGGTAAGTTATGAAGATACTGATACTAGCATTCATGCGTTGACAGCAGCGATTACGATGGTGGACTACGTTACTCAGCCCTTTCCTATCGATGCGCCGCAAAATCCGCGCAACTTGGATTAGTGGCTGACTGATTGCAAGCAGATTGAGCAATTGGTTATTTTAAATACTGCCAGGATTTGTTTAGTTTAGCTGTTTTGAGCTGACAAGTTATTAAGCGCTTAATAAATTGATAACCAACTGTTCTTGTAGTTAACAAAGATAACCCTTAACGTAGATAGCGAAAGCTCATTTAAATAATGAGCCGGAAAATAGCAAACGATAATGAATCAAAAATAATCAACCAAATATAATTAATCAAATATAACAAGGAGCCTAACATGGCAAATCAAACGAGAATCATTAAAGTCGATGGCATGACTTGCGAGAAGTGTGTCGAGAGCGTACACGGTGCGACTGTCGGTATGGACGGGGTAGTAAGTATCGCGGTTGACTTAGCAGATAACTTAGCAACGGTTACTTTTGATGATGCAAAAACTAGCGCTGATAAGATTGCTAGCGCTATCGATGATGCTGGATTTGACGCTACCGTCGCTAATTCATAAGTATAGTTTTGATTGATAGGAATACCAGTTATTTTAGATAGCTGGTTTTTTTATAGCTCACTGTTTTATACCTTGTATTAAACCGTCTCGTCTCTAAGCGCTTAGTGCTAAGCGACTGAGGGTATTCAACCGCCTAATGTCACTTGAAAATAGTCTAAAAAGCCTAATCTCATAACCACTACAATATACTTATTCTTTAATTATCGCTAAATGAGTGATCCCATGATTGATTCTTCCCGCACCGCTACTGATGAGCCTTATGAAGTAGATACTGATATTCAGGCCAATACCGCCTTGCAGCCAGAGCGCGCGCATTTGCAACTGGCGATTGATGGTATGTCTTGTCAGGCTTGTGCCTCACGTATTGAAAAGGTGCTGAATAAAAGGGATGAGGTTTACGAGGTCAATGTCAACTTTGCTGGCGAGACGGCGAACGTTGATTATAACCCGGAGCAGACCACGCCTGAGCAAATCACTGAATGGGTCAATAAGACTGGGTTTGTTGCCAATTTGCAGGCAGGCGATAGCTTATTTGCCAAAACCGATGAAGACACCGCGACTAAATGGCCTTGGCGCTTAATCGCACTTTGGGTCTGTCTAGCGCCTTTTTTAGTCGGCATGGCGGGTATGCTGACAGGCTTTGGTATGGCGTGGATGCCGCCGGTTTGGATACAGTTTATACTTGCAACTATCGTCCAGTTTGGTCTAGCACTGCCTTTTTATAGTAGCGCTTGGGCGTCGATCGAAGGCGGCTTAGCTAATATGGATGTGCTAGTCGTCATCGGCACTCTAGCCATTTGGGGATATTCTACTTATCTGTGGCTGACACATGGCGATGGAACATTAAATAGTTTATTGCAAAGTGGACATGCTAGCGGTCATGGTGCAGACAGCTTGGGCGTTTATTTTGAAGCTGGGGTGATGGTCATTGCCTTTGTGCGTACCGGTAAATACCTAGAGGAGCGTACCAAAAAGCATAGCTTGAATAGCATTGATTTACTGCTATCTTTAACCCCAGATGAGGTCGAGCTACAGCAGGCGGATGGCAGTTTTCAAGCGCTGCCGCTAGCTGAGGTGAAGATGGGCGATATCTTACGCGCCAAACAAGGCAGCCGAGTCGCGACCGATGGCACAGTGATTGAGGGCAGCGGCTGGTGTGAGGAGAGTCATCTCACGGGCGAGTCGGTACCGCTAAAAAAAGAAGTGGGTGATGAGCTGTTAGCAGGGGCGTTGGTCGAGAACGGCAGTTTATTATACCGTGTGCGCGCTAAGGGTAGCGATACCAAGCTTGGCGACATGGTACAAGCGCTTAGTGACGCCCAAGGCTCCAAGGCAGATCTAGCTCGCCTTGCTGATAGAGTGACCGCTATCTTTGTGCCAGTGGTGATAGCTATTGCTATTATTACCTTTGCGGTCACTTGGTGGCTGACAGGAATGGTCGATACGGCGCTTATGCATGCGGTGTCGGTATTAGTGATTGCTTGCCCTTGTGCACTAGGACTGGCAACTCCTGCCGCGATTATGGCGGGTATGGGAGTTGCAGCAAGGCATGGCGTATGGTTCAAAGATGCCCAAAGCCTTGAAGCGGCGGGTCATATCGATACCGTCGTACTCGACAAGACAGGGACGTTAACCCTTGGTAAGCCGGCTATCGTTGATCAAATGATGGTCGATAAATCAATAGCTGCTGATGATGTGCTTCAGATAGCTGCTAGCGTTGAGGCGCACGCCAGTCACCCACTAGCAACTGCGCTCATCAATGCAGCGAGCGCACGCCAGTTAGCACTGATGCCAGTAACACGGATAAATGTAGTCAAAGGTGCAGGTATTCAAGCGACTATTGAAGGCTTAGGAGTGATCAAGGTTGGCACCGCTGAATTTGCTAGTTTGAAGCTACCCAGACTGATGCCAAAAGTCTGGCAAATCGCCAGTACGGTCGCCGTAAGTATCAATGATGAGCCGCTCGGCGCTTTTGCTTTGGCCGACGATCTAAAAGCAGATACACCGCAAGCGATTAGCGCCCTACAAGAGGCCGGTCTCAAGGTCATTTTGATGAGTGGCGACAAGCAGTCGGTGGTCGATCATGTCGCTTGGCAGTTAGGTATCGATGAGGCTTATGGCCGCATGAGCCCGCGTGATAAAGCCAGTCAAATTGCCAAATTACAAACCGCAGGTCATAAAGTGGCGATGGCGGGTGATGGAGTTAACGACGCCCCGGCTATGGCCACCGCGGATGCCAGCTTTGCCATGTTTGAGGGCACAGATGTCGCACAGCATAGTGCTTCTGCACGTTTGATGGGTGAGTCTTTGATGCACATTGACGCGGCGCAAAAGATCGCTAGTGCCACCCTGCGTAACATCAAACAAAACCTATTTTTTGCTTTTATTTATAACTGCCTAGGTATTCCCTTGGCGGCTTTTGGTTTCTTAAATCCTATGATCGCCGCCGCGGCGATGGCGCTAAGCTCTATTTCTGTCTTAATGAACGCGCTGCGTTTAACGCGGTTTAAAACTAAGGTCGAGCTAGATGATACAACACTGGTTTCAAGTCCTAAAAAACTAGCTGCAGCTAAATAAAGTGCCAGAAAATTTAATCCAATTTATGCTATGATGCCAACTATTAAAGCTCATTTTACTTTCCCTTTTTTATCCCACACACTTGGCATGACCAAAGGAATTCACAGACATTATGTACGCTGAAGAAATCACAAACGTTACGGCAATTAAAGACATCCGCGCTCGTGAGATTTTAGACTCACGGGGTAATCCAACGATTGAGGCGGATGTTATCTTAGCTGATGGCACTATTGGACGTGCAGCCGCGCCAAGTGGTGCCTCAACGGGCTCACGGGAAGCGCTTGAGCTACGAGATGGCGATAAAGATCGTTACTTAGGTAAAGGTGTCAAAAAAGCCGTCGCTAATGTCAATAGCCAAATCCGTAGCGCACTGATGGACAAAAACGTCACTGACCAGCAAAAAATTGATGATGCGATGATTGCGCTTGACGGTACTGAAAATAAAGAAAGCCTAGGCGCTAATGCTATGCTAGCGGTGTCTTTAGCAACTGCCAAAGCTGCGGCAAAATCACAGAGCCTGCCGTTACATCAGTATATTGCCAATCTGCGTAATCAGACTTCTTTGACGATGCCAGTGCCGATGATGAATATCCTAAATGGTGGTGAGCATGCTGATAATACCGTCGACATTCAAGAGTTTATGATTGAGCCGGTAGGTTTTACGAGCTTCTCAGAAGCGCTACGTGCGGGCACAGAGATTTTCCATAGCTTAAAATCAGTATTAAAATCACAAGGCTTAAATACTGCCGTCGGTGACGAGGGCGGCTTTGCTCCTAATTTGCGTAGCAACGAAGAAGCCATCACTGTCATTATGCAAGCCATTGAGCAAGTCGGCTATAAGGCGGGCGATGATATTCATTTAGCGCTTGATTGCGCTGCTAGTGAATTCTATAAAGACGGCAAATATATTTTGGCAGGCGAGGGTAATAAGACTTTTGATAGCCAAGGCTTCTCTGATTATCTTGTCAATTTAACACGTCAATATCCGATTATCTCTATCGAAGATGGTTTAGATGAATCAGATTGGGACGGCTGGAAATACCTAACCGAACAAATCGGTGATAAAGTCCAATTAGTCGGCGATGATTTATTTGTCACTAATCCTGCTATCTTGCAAGAAGGTATCGATAAACATATCGCTAATGCTATCTTAATTAAGTTCAATCAAATCGGGACGTTATCTGAGACCTTAGATGCTATTTATATGGCTAAAAAGAACGGCTATGCGACCATTATCTCGCATCGTTCAGGTGAGACTGAAGACAGCACTATCGCTGACCTAGCGGTCGGTACTGCTGCCGGTCAAATCAAAACTGGCTCACTATGCCGCTCAGATCGCGTTGCGAAATATAATCAGCTCCTACGTATTGAGCAGCAAGTTCGTGCCAGCTATCGCGGCGCCGATGAGTTCATAGGCTTGCGCGGTTAACGCACTTGTTCGCTAAACGGTCTTTTTCTACTGGGTTAGGAAAAGACCTTTTATTATCATTAATGTGAAGCTCCTTTATGAAGTATTTCAGTCAATTCATGCTCCTTGCTTTAGCCGTTGCGGTACTATTAGGGCTACAGTATCAGTATTGGCTAGGCGAAAATGGCCGCTTTGCAAGTAAACAGCTCTTGACCCAAATCGAAGAGCAGCAGCAATCTAATGACAATCAAATAGCGGCGAATGAGCTGCTACGTACAGACGTCCATGATTTAAAGACCGGTCTTGAAGCCGTAGAAGAGCATGCACGCTTAGATTTAGGCCTGATCAAGCCTAATGAAACCTTTGTACAGATATCTACTGCCCCAACTACCCATAGCAGCTATAATCCATAATTATTATAAGATAAAACCGCTTTTAAGCTGATTTCTGCGTCTTTGCCTTTCGCCTTTTCAAATATCGATAATAGCCCTGTCATGAATACTACTCCGAACATACACGCCATGATTGTCGCTGCTGGTCGCGGTAGCCGTTTTGGCGCTGCTGTTGCTAAGCAGTACACTAGGATAAACGAGCAAACTCTATTGCAGCATAGCGTGACTCGGCTAGCCTCTAGCAGCTATATAAATCGCTGTTATTTAGTCATTGCGGCCGATGATGAAGTAGCCTCAACCTTAACGTTTGCACTACCGACTGATTATGTCATCGGCGGAGCAGAGCGTTGGCAATCTGTCCGTGCTGGCGTTAGCGCTATTCTTGAGAGTGGCGCTGATAAAAGCGATCTTATCTTGATCCATGATGCTGCCCGTCCAGCTGTGCCCACTGAGGATATCGATAGCGTTATCACAGCCGCCATGTCTGAGCCATACGGCGCTATCTTAGCGGCTCCGGTAGCAGATACCTTGAAGCTGTCTGCAGCGCCGCCTGCACAGCACTTCGATGATGGCAGTGATTCTTCGGTTAGCGATAACGATTATATAAAAACGACCATTAACCGCCAGCACATGTGGCAGGCACAGACGCCGCAGATCTTTCGAGTCGGAGAGCTGAGCCGTCTGTTAGACTATGTCAATGAATATCAATTATATATCACTGATGAGGCCAGTGCCTTTGAATACTTAGATCTACCTATTCGCTTAGTAAGTGGTAGCCGCCAAAATATAAAATTAACCTTTCCTGATGATGCTATATTATTGGCTGCTATTTTGGCAGCTCAAGCCTCCTTAAAATAAACAAAAGTTCTTAATCCTATCTGAAAAAAGTCATTCGCTCAATATGAATAAGATGTGCTGATACTTTCAAAAAAATGTATTTGAAAAGCTAAGTGTTGCATAAAAATCGTTTTATTTGAACAAAATCACTAGTCCTGCTTTAGCTTTGTCCATAATAATTACCAAAACCCTCCTAATTACAATTAATTAGCACTCAGAGCAGAGTTTGTTTGCTTTGTTGACTATAAAGGCCTATGATGTAACCAAGTCTATACAATTAGGCTAAGAATCCTATAATATATATAGTTAGACACGACGTTCCCATTGAGTCCTGTCAGGCCTTTATATTATAAATTATAAATAATTGTTTGCTTTTTAACTGGTTTGCTTAATTATTTGTCTATATCATAATAAGGAGAATCTGATTGTCAAAGCTCAATGAAATGACAAGTTCAGACACCACTAACCTCTATCAATTTATCTATATTAGTCGTATTACTTCTATAGGGCTTTCTGGCGCTAGTACACTTAATGATATCGCTGAAGTCTCAATTGCACACAATAAAGCTGAAAACATCTCAGGTATTCTTTGCTACGGTAATGGTTATTTTTTTCAATATATTGAAGGCTCAGAACAGGCACTAACAAATCTAAAAAACCGCATATTAAAAGACAGTCGTCATAAGGAAGTGCAGACTTTAGAGTTTTCGGCTATTACTGAGCGCCGCTTTACTGGGTGGTCATTACGTTCAATTATTCTTGAGCGCTGGATGCTTAAAGACCCTAAGATGAAAGCGCTGCTACCATTCAATCCCTATAATTGGGCTCCTGATGAATGGATGAGATTTGTAAATATTCTGCAAGGCTACTATGAAAACCAAGAAATAGAAGGCGAAATCGACACTCAGCCTATTAAGTATAGTGCGTTGGGTCTGACCTTTAGTAGAGTTGTCGGCCAGCATCAAGCCTTCTTCCTTATTCAAACTGTATTAGGGGTATTGATTGTTTTGGCTTTATTATGGTTTATGTTGTCAGATAAAATATAAGAGTTTAAAAAAGTTAATTTTTCATTAGATCATCATAAGTATTAAAAAAGCCAGCATTATGCTGGCTTTTTGTATTTTAAGAGTGAAAGTTATGAATAGCCTAAGAGATATTCCTCTATCGATCAGTCCTTTATCGAATACTGAGCACGCCCAAACTGGAACAAAAATATAGCCACAAAATTTGGCTCACAGAGTCTAATTTTTAGACATAAAAAAACCTTCAAAATCCAATAGACTTTGAAGGTTTTAAAAACGCTTACTATTAAAAGTAAGCGTTTTAATATGTGGCGTCCCCAGGGGGATTCGAACCCCCGTTACCGCCGTGAAAGGGCGGTGTCCTAGGCCTCTAGACGATGGGGACTAGGTCATACGCTTCAGCTGCTTTCACCGTTTATGCTGAAGTGGTGCACATTTTAATAGCGTCTGTGCTTACTGTCAAGCTTTTTTCTACGTTTTTTTAACGTTAAATATCTTTTTTTCAGTGCACGGCGAGGATGTAGATTATTCTTTTTTAAATGATGGCGAATCCATAAAGAAGTGCAAGCACTAATTGTTATCGCTAAAAGCATATAACCTAGAATGGTCGCCCATAGTTTCGTTTGCGGGTCCATAGCAAAATCCTCTTTAATGACCTCTATTACTCATCATACGCATGATTGCACCTGACGAGCAAGCGAAGGTAGATAAAGATTACAAATGCTATCCGGCCGCCTGTTAGTGCTATTTTAACCTTCCTGTTCACTAGTAGTTTCCTGCTTGTCATCTGGCTCTGATTCAAGCGCATCGGCATGCAGGGCGTTGGCGAGCATCGGGTAGCTATTGAGAATATGACAAAAAAGCTCGGCTGTTTTTTGTGTATCGTAGAGCGCTGAGTGGGCATCGTTGCCATCGAACTCTAGCCCTGCGGCTTTACAAGCGCGTGCCAGTACTGTCTGTCCAAAAGCTAAAGCCGATAAAGTCACCGTATCAAAGACTGAGAACTGGTGAAAAGAGCTATGGTTTTTGCTATTGGTACGTAGCACCGCAGCGTTTAAAAACCCTAAGTCAAAATGGGCGTTATGACCGACCAAGACGCATTGACGACACTCTTGCTCACGGCGTACTTCTTTAAGCGCCTTAAAGATACGGCGTAGCGCTGTCTTCTCATCTTCAGCGATGGCTTTACGCATAGGGTTATTGGGGTCAATACCGGTAAATGCTAAGGCTTTGGGTTCTAGGTTTGCGCCTTCAAACGGCTCAATATGTGCGTTTAACGCCTCTCCTAAATAAAACACGCCTTCATCGTTGAGTAGGATCGGAATACACGCAATCTCCAGCAAAGCATCGGTCTGAGCATTGAAACCTGCGGTTTCTACATCGACGACGACAGGCATAAACTTACGAAAGCGCTCTTTTAGGGTCATCGGCGCCTGTACCTCTACTGCCTCCAGATTTGCTGAAGGGGTGCTGTTTTTATCCTTACCTGTCTTACTCGTTAAATTTTCGGTGGACGAAGTCATCTCGCTTTGCATAGTCATAACCATCTAAATCGTGTTTATCATCAGTGAAAAAGCCGTTTTGCAACGGCTTAGTAAACTGCGCTCATTAGCGAAGTTTGAGGTTGGCGGGTCTATCGATTAGTCTTTGATAGACCAAGGTAGCGTCTCACCGGCCATCAGCGGGGTGAGGGTAGAGCCATCAAAGTAAGGGTAAGCGCTCGGGACTTGCATCGGGGTCTTAGTCAAAGTGACTGTCTCAGTGTTTAGCTCTAACCCATAGAACTGCGCCCCAAAACGACTGGCAAAGCCTTCTAGCTTATCGATTTTACCGACGCTATCAAAAGCCGTGGCATACAAAGCAAGCGCCACCTCTGAGCTATAGCAACCGGCACAGCCGCACGCTGCTTCTTTTTTGTCCGTCGCATGCGGGGCGGAGTCGGTACCCAAAAAGAATTTTGGATTACCACTAGTCGCGACATCTAGTAATACTTTCTGATGGCTTTCGCGCTTTAGGATAGGCAGACAATATAGATGTGGTCTGATGCCGCCTACTAACAAATGGTTGCGATTGAGCATCAAATGCTGCGGGGTAATCGTTGCGGCGACATGATTACCTTGTGACAACACAAAATCCGCTGCATCACTGGTCGTAATATGTTCCATGACGATCTTTAGCGTAGGAAACTTGCCGATGATTTGTCCCATGACCTCTTCTAAAAAGCGTTTTTCTCGATCAAAGATGTCCACATGACTATGAGTAACTTCACCATGAATGAGTAGCGGTAAGTTGTGCTTCTCCATGGCCTCAAAGATATCAGCGCGAGCGTTAATATCAGTAACCCCATCAGCGGAGTTGGTTGTGGCACCGGCTGGATAGAGTTTGACCGCTTGCACGATGCCGGATTGAGCGGCAGCTTCGATATCTTGTACGCTCGTTTGATCGGTCATATACAGAGTCATACGTGGATCAAAGGCAGCTTTACGCTCCTTTGGAATATCGCTTATTTGCAGTCGCTGCAAGATACGCTCACGATAGGCGCGAGCATCGTCGGTGTTTTTGACGGGCGGAACGAGGTTTGGCATGCAGATGACGCGGTTGAAGCTGGACGCTGCGTGCGGCACTGTAGTAGCAAGCGCCTGATCATCACGCAAATGAAGATGCCAGTCATCTGGCTGAAGGATAGTTAACTCTGCAATCGAATCAGTAATAGGAATCATAGCGCTCAATAGGTTGATTGATGAGATAAAAGGCGTAAAAATGCTCTAATAAAACCACATTTATTGTTTGACTATCATAACAGGTTTACTGACATGACTGAATATGTGGCTGCACATCTCTACATAATTATTGGCAAAAGCAGACGAGCTGGGCACTGCTTAGCATGATGATCTAAGCTGCGCGCGCTGTTAGACTTTTGCCTATAGCAAATATGATGTACACTGGAGATGGAATCTATTTTTGACTCAGTTTTCATCTTTTTTCGTGCTTTTTTAATCTTTTTTATATTATTTATCACTAATTATATTTACTTACCACTCATTATACTGACAGCAGGAGTTATTTATGGCGCAACTTGATCCAAAAAATATCAATAAAATTGTCTTAGCCTATTCAGGTGGTCTTGATACTTCCATCATTGCCAAATGGCTACAAGAAACTTATGATGCAGAAGTCATCACCTTTACCGCTGATATCGGTCAGGGCGAAGAGGTTGAGCCCGCTCGCGCCAAAGCGGAAGCGATGGGTATTAAAGATATCTATATCGAAGACTTACGTGAAGAGTTTGCTCGTGATTATGTCTTCCCAATGTTCCGTGCTAATGCCATCTACGAAGGCGAGTACTTACTAGGCACCTCTATTGCGCGTCCACTCATCGCCAAGCGCTTGGTTGAGATTGCCAAAGAGCATAATGCCGATGCTATTAGTCACGGTGCAACTGGTAAAGGTAACGATCAAGTACGTTTTGAGCTAGGCGCTGTCGCTTTATCCCCTGATATTGTCACTATCGCGCCTTGGCGTGAGTGGGATCTATCGAGCCGTGAAAGCTTAATGAAATACGCCGAAGAGCACAATATCGCAATCGATTACGCTGGTAATAAGAAAAAATCTCCATACTCTATGGATGCCAACTTGCTGCATATCTCCTATGAAGGCGGTATCTTAGAAGATCCGTATGCAGAAGCTGAGGAAGATATGTGGCGCTGGTCAGTGAGCCCAGAAGAGGCACCTGATGAGCCGCAATATCTAGAATTAGAGTACAAAAAAGGCGATCTCGTTGCTATCGATGGCGAAGCACTCAAGCCTTATGAGGTGATGATTAAGCTCAATGAGCTTGGCGGCAAGCATGGTATCGGCCGTTTAGATATCGTTGAAAACCGTTACGTTGGTATGAAGTCGCGTGGCTGTTATGAGACACCAGCCGGTACTATCATGCTAAAAGCGCATCGCGGCATTGAGTCTTTGACACTAGATCGGGAAGCGGCGCATCTAAAAGATGAGATCATGCCACGCTATGCTAAGATTATCTATAACGGTTATTGGTTCAGCCCTGAGCGTCTTATGCTACAAGAGCTTATCGACAAGTCGCAAGAGTATGTCAACGGTACGGTACGTGTGAAGCTGTACAAAGGCTGCGTAAGCGTCGTTGGTCGTAAGTCAGATGATTCATTATTCGACGAAAAAATCGCCACTTTTGAAGATGATGCGGGTGCTTATGACCAAAAAGACGCTGAAGGTTTCATCCGTCTAAATGGTCTACGTCTAGCGATCGAAGCCAGTCGTGGTCGCGATCTATCTAAGTAAAGCTACCAAAACTTATGATAAAAAACAGAGGCTTTAGGTCTCTGTTTTTTTATGCAAAAAGGCTTTTACCGCTAGAGTTACTTCGCATCCTCTTCGTCATCGACTTTTACAATAGCGACGTCCTGTTGCTTGCGCTCTTCGGCTTGATCGTGTTCTATGACCGCCTCAGTTGCGGTTATCGCTCCGCTTGATTTTTGTGATTGATATTTCAGGGCAGCCAAAGCACTGAGCGCACCAATGACTAGGATAATTATAAGAATGACAGGGTTTTTCCAAAGCGGTGCTGCAGGCTCGTACTCAATCGGCGTCTCACTCGTAGTGGCAGGCGTGTTATCGCTATTGCCACCGATTAACGCTAAGCTGACTAATGGCGCGCTCGGCGGATTGATAGGTTCAGAGGCAATACGCAGACGCTGACGATTGAGATAGATGTCAGAGATTTTGGCTAGCTGTAACAGCCAACGCTGATGCGGCACACTGATATTAGGAATCTGGGTAAAGATGAGTAAGTCGTTATGTCGGCCTTGTTGGATATTTTCAGGCGAGCGGCCTATTACCTTTAGATAATTAGACGTCGCCTGTTGCATATCTTGCCCAGAAGCAGCAAGATTAGGCTTGAATTTCATCAGCTCATACCAGTAAGCATCAAACGCTGGTGGTCTAATATCAAGCACTTGTGAATCTGCTTGTTCGATATCAGCTATTTTAGCGTCTGTAGCTTCAGTGCTCAGCGCTTGTGGGTCTGCAGTCGTGTCTAACTCATTATTCGTAGGTTTAGTTGGAGCCATCTCTTTGCTAGAGGCTTGGAGGTTAGCATTGGCCTCGCTACTAGCCGCTGAATCTGCTGCAAAACGCTGCTTGGTTAAGAACTGCGGTTGCAAGTCAAACCATTTGTCCAACTCCTCATTATCCAATTGACTATACTCTGTCAAAATAGCCAGCTCGCGTAGCACAATAATAGTCAGAGTACCGAGGAGGGTTTTGACTTGGGCAGGGCTGCCATCAATTTGACCGGCAATATAGTCACAAGCATCATTGACACGAGTACTATCAATGAATAAAGTCTCAGTGACATCATGACGGTGATAAAGCGTGGCACTTAACGTCGCAAAATTCATCGCATTGTACTGGCGTAGCTCTTTGACCGCTGCTCGTGAGAACAGTTTTTTATTCACCGCTTGCGCTTGGTGGCGCTGCTGGTAAGCCAGCAAAGCAGCAAGGATGGCCTGCACGCTGCTGTTTACGGCTATACGGGTTTGCGGCAGCGAGAGAGTGGCAGCATCGGCTAATAAAGAAGTCAGAGGCTGAATATCCTGATACAAAAAATCATACATCGACACGCGTGTCGGTGAAATAGTGGTCATAATCTGCTAGCATCAAAAAGTGTTTATCTATCTTACGGTGCAAGCTATGCAGATACAATCCCCTAATATTAGAAAATTTTAGAGGGCTTTTATGTTATTGATAGGGCTAATAATTTTATCTGGATTTATATATGAAAAATATCGATATACCAAAGACAGAATTGGTAATTAACATCGCAGCGCAGACATTGACTACTTATAACAATGGGGTAGCTAGCCCTCCTTATCCTATCTCAACTGCCAAAAATGGTATCGGTAGTCAACAAGACAGTGGCTGCACCCCGCTTGGTCGTCACGTTATTGCCCAAAAAATTGGTGGCGATGCGCCTATGAATACGGTATTTGTCGGACGCGTTGCTACTGGTGAAGTATATGACATAGATTTAGGGAGTCAGTATCCACAGCGAGATTGGATACTCAGCCGTATTTTATGGCTTAAAGGCTTAGAGGAAGGCGTCAATAAAGGCAGTAATGAGCAAGGCGGCTGTGATACCTATCAGCGCTACATTTATATCCACGGCACTCCTGATAGTGAGCTGATGGGCATACCACTCTCACATGGCTGTGTGCGTATGCGCAATGCCGATATCATGGAGCTATTTATCCAAGTAGAAGAGGGCACGCCCGTAACACTTATAGAGGGTTAGCATGAGAGCGTGCCTTTTTAGGATTAAATGGTTTTAAGGTAAAAGATTATTCCTTTAAGCTATTTTGGGGCCATTTGTTTAGCTCAAAGTAGCCCTTACCAAAAGCTAGCAGTATCTTGCAGCTTAGCCAAATGTTTTTTACAGCGTTTAGTATCAGATTCTAGCTGCGCGGCAAACCATCCGGCCCCATATAAAGCTTGCGTGTCAGTGTGAGATTTTTGCTGATAATAGTGCTGATATTGGCGGTGATCTAAATACTCCCCAAGCGCTCGCTGCGCTTTTTTCAGACGTTTTAGCCAACGTTTACTTTTTTTCTTTGCATAAAAAGGGGCGGCAAACTCGCTGAGATAGCGCATTTTTTTGAGCTGCTTACGCAGTTGGTGCGCTTTATCATAGATAGCAGCGCTCCGATCAGTATCATCAGTAGAAGCCTCCAAAATGATATCTTCAAAATCATACTCAGCCTTAAGCAGCTTAATATGCTGCTTAGAGAGTCTTTTTGCCACTTTATCTTGCGCGCATTTATAGGCTTTTGGCTCGTGAGTAGTGTCACTCATCGTAAAAGCGATAAGCTCAAGCAAAGTCAGCTGAAAGTCATTGGCACGAACGGCGTCTATCGGCGTTATTTTTAGTTTGTCGATATCAGCGCTCCAATCAACGCTAGGCGCGCCAGCGTATTGTAGCGTTGGCTCGACATTAGTGACTAAGTAAGCCAACTGGCGATAATCGCCTAGTAGTGTCGCCGTTTGTTTTAAGATAGGCAGCCATTCAGGATTGAGCTGCTCGGAGAATTTTTTAAAGCTCTTAAGCGCGCTGCGTAATCGTTGTATGCCTATACGTAGCTGCAGGACATGCTCGTTATCTTGGCTACCCGCTGCGATGGCGCTACTATTAGGTAGTATCTGTAATAAGCAGTTATGAACGACTGTACGCACGAACGCCGGCAAGCTACTGTCTTCATCGATTCTTAGCGCGTCTAGGTTGGCGCGAACCGCAGGGCTAAAGTCTTGCTCATGGAGTAGTAAGCTACCACGCTCAGCTTTAGTGACAGTTGATAAACACAGCTTATAGCGTTTGCACCATACTTTTGCAGTAGCGAATAAAAACTCTAACTCGCCTGAGACCAGCTCAAACTCTATCTCTTGCATATCCTGCACTTTTGCTTCATCTGTCCCATGAATAATCTTGCCATGATCATAGGCCACCTCAATGGTACTCACTGTACCTTGCTCATTCGCGCTTTGGGTTTCATCTTCTACTAATAAGCGAGTGGTGCGCTCGATATCGGTGATATATTGACGCGTTAATTTTTTATTGATTTTTTTGAGTTTAAAGTCTGCTAAAGCTGGGGCAATAGCGGTCTCTTTATATATTGATAAATCAGGCAGCAAGCTATCCGTCGCTAACATCGTCTGCACCAGTTCACTATCTAGAGTGATATTGTGCTCTAGACGCGCAGCAATGACATCGCCACCGGCTTTGATAGTTTGTACCCATTCATCGCCTTCACGGCGAATTCGCAGCCCTATACCGCTTTTGGCAAGCTCTTGTTTGGGCGTATCAAAATAATGGGCGGACATCATTGTCGTCTGTGAGGATTTTACTTTTGCCTGACGCATAAGACCTTTTAATCGAGCTTTTGGCACCAAGAACTTCAATTCAATCTCTTGCATGATGTCTCCTAGGAGTTTTTATAATAGTGGGTTTGTTTCTATCCTATGAAAGCTGTCAATGAATGACAAGTAAAGTTTTGCCTAAGACTGAAGTAATGGTTGTAATAGATCCAATGCTCTTTATATCCAATGCTCTTTTAAAAAGTGAGTTGGCGCAGGTACAGTACCTGCATTAACCACAGGTAAAATATAGTCATAAAAAAAGCCACTCTACTGTTGTAGAGTGACTTTTATTTAAGCTTACAAAGCTATGAGTTATTCATAGTTTATAGCTTGAGATTAACCAAACTGGTTCATAGTGTTCTTGCCACCACCAGCTTTTAGAGCGTTGTCACCTGAGAAGATCTCTTTGTGATCATCGCCAAGATCAGAACCGGCCATTGCTTGATGCTTAACGCATGAAATGCCTTCACGGATTTCTTTACGTTGTACGCCAGCGGCATATGCAAGCATACCTTCTTCACCGAAGTAGCCTTTAGCTAGCTCATGCACACTTAGAGCAGTCGTGTGATAAGTTGGTAGGGTGATTAAGTGATGGAAGACACCTGCTTCACGTGAGGCATCACGTTGGAAGTTCTTAGCAGCTTCGTCAGCAGCTTCATCAAGCTCAGTACCATCATAGTCGCTGCTCATTAAGTCATCTTTGTTGTACTTAGAGATGTCTTTGCCTTCTTCTTCCCACTTAGCAATGATTTGCTTACGGAAGTTTAGCGTCCAGTTGAACGATGGGCTGTTGTTATAAACGAGCTTCGCTTTTGGCTGCTGCTCTTTGATACGATCTACCATCATTTTGATGTGTGCTACGTCTGGAGTAGGCGTTTCGATCCATAGTAGATCTGCACCGTTTTCTAGAGCAGTTACACAGTCAAGTACGACGCGGTCGATGTTGGTGTCTTCACGGAAGCTGTACAAGCCGTTTGGCATACGAACTGGACGTACCAATTTGCCGTCATGCTTAAGTAAACTATCGTTTTCGTTAGCGTCTTCAATGCTCACTTCTTCCATTTCTAGGAAGTCGATATATTTAGAAGCAAGGTCGCCTGGCTCATTTGATACTGGGATTTTTTGTGTTAACGATGCGCCTTCAGAATCAGTACGGGCAACGATAACGCCGTCTTCAACACCTAGCTCTAAGAAAGCATAGCGAATAGCGTTAAGCTTAGCGATATAGTCTTCATGCGGTACCGTTACTTTACCAGCCTGGTGACCACACTGCTTAGCGTCAGAAACTTGGTTTTCGACCTGAATGGCACAAGCACCAGCTTCGATCATCTGCTTAGTGAGCAAGTAAGTGGCTTCTTCGTTACCGAAACCGGCATCGATATCAGCAATGATTGGCACGACATGAGAGTCGAAGTTTTCGATTTTCTCTAAGATAGCTTTAGTGTCTTGACCCGCTTCTTCGGCAGCGTTTAGCTCACGGAAGTAATCGTTCAATACTTTAGCGTCAGCTTGGCGTAAGAAAGTGTAGATCTCTTCAATAAGCTTAGGTACTGACGTTTTTTCGTGCATAGATTGGTCAGGTAGAGGACCAAACTCAGAACGTAGCGCAGCTACCATCCAGCCTGATAGGTAGATATAAGTCTTTGAGGTAGTACCGAAGTATTTTTTCTTTGCATACATGGTTTGTTGAGCAACAAAACCGTGCCAAGCACCTAAAGACTGAGTATACTGAGAAGTATCATTGTCGTAGTCTTCCATGTCTTGGCGCATGATTTTAGCAGTGTACTTTGCAATGTCTAAACCGGTTTTGAAGCGGTTTTGTATCATCATACGGGCAGCATCAGTTTCGCTGATATTTTGCCAGTTACCATGCTTTTGCTTTAATTCACGTACTAAATCGATAGCTGACTTATAGGTTGTTGACATTTACTGTCTCCTTGGTGGGGTGAAAAAAACGAGGTAAAACAAGAGTTTATCGAAAATTATATTGTATGGAACTATAGTTGCGATTGAGTTACGACTACTTTGATACTGATTGATTACTTAATACTAAATGCCTGCCTTGTTGGCCTAGTAATCGTTTAATAGTAGAGACGGCATTTGTCTTCTTGAAATATTAGGACTATTACCCTAAACAAACCTGCTTCTAAATACAAGGTGTTTCATTTAAATTATTTACGAAAAAAGAGCAAATGAACCATCAAGAAGTAACGATAGGGTGATGACGTTGAAGCTACTTGTTATCCATCAGAAATGTTACAATATTCGCCAGTAACACGGCTTAGAGCGGGCATGCGAGTTAAGCGTTGAGTCTTACTATAGACAATTTAGTGTGATTTACCTAATTTATGATAGTTATCTTTGGTATTTATTATAAATATAGTTTAATAAAATCAGTGAGTTATATATAAAGATAATAGGCTAGATGGGTTACTAAATGGTCTTTTGCCTAAGTTAACGGGTGCGTTCGGTTTTTTGGAGCGATTCTAGACACTTAGTTCTACCGCAATTGGACTCTACAAAACTTAGCTTTACGCATTTAGCTCTATAGATAAGCATAGTGGTCGTTTTCAGATCAGTAGAGCAATTTAATCATTTATCATCAGTATTTAAAAATAGCGCTCATGTAGCTATTAACGCTAAGTGGCATTTATTATAAAGCGAAGAGAAACACATATGAATTTGCAGCGGGTTGATTTAAATTTATTAGTACATTTAGATGTATTGCTTCGAGAAAAGAATGTCACACGCGCCGCTGAGCAGTTAGGTATCACCCAGCCTGCTATGAGTAACATCTTGCGCCGTCTGCGTAAGCTATTTAATGATCCGCTATTAGTGCGCTCTTCTGAGGGAATGACACCGACGGAGCGTGCGCTTGAACTACAACCTCGGATTCGGGAAATACTCGCTGATTTGACGCAAGTGCTTGAGCCGCGTACGGAGTTTCGTCCTTATAGTACGTCACGTGTCTTCCGGATTATGACGTCGGATTATGCAGAAGCTACTTTGGTTCCTAAACTGGTCAAGGCTCTGCGTTCTGAGGCGCCTAACGTTATTTTAGACTTTTTGACTCCATCAGACGTGTCTTATCGTGATATGGAGCAGGGCCGAGTCGATTTGGCGATTAATCGCTTTAATGAAATACCGCAAAGCTTTCACCAAGTGCTGGTCTGGCGTGATACTTTTAGTTGCCTGCTATCTGCTGATAGTCCTTACGTGAATCGGTTCAATCTCAAAAACTACCTCAAAGGCCAGCATGTTTGGGTCTCTAAGACGGGCATGGGCGTAGGGTTTGGGGTTAATCCAGAAAAGTCTGGTGGCCTCGGATCTATTGATCAAGCTCTACAGCGCTTAGGGCAAAAGCGTCAGATAAGTGTGTTTACTCGTCATTATCAGATGCCAGCGATGCTAGCTGCTAATAAGGACTTGATCGCGACTTTGCCAACGCGAGTTGCTCGTATGCAAGCGACCAATGATAGCATCGTTATGAAAGAGCCGCCTTTCTTCATTCCTGAGTTTGAACTGACGATGGCGTGGTCACCACTACTGCAGCATCACCCAGCGCATCGTTGGTTACGACAACTGATTATGCATGTTGCTCGGCAAGTGGTAGCCGAGGAAGAGGGGCAACAGCAAGACATTCCCGTTATTACGCAGTTATTCTAACAAGATAAACTACTTTATCGAACGATAGCTATATGCTGTTACAATGTTATAAGAGTGCTATTCCAGTGCTCTCAAGGCCAACTCATAGGTGGGTCTTTTTTATGTTTATCATTCCATCCAATAGGAATTATTGTACTGATAATTCTATTAATACTTTAGGCCTACTTAATAGACTTTATTAAGTAGGCCTTTATATTTCAGTCACATTATTAACATCAAAATCACACTTCATTATATCTTGTAAAATTACACGGCTAATTATTTGTTATTATAAAATCATCAATTAAATAGTGCTTAAAGATTTAATATTTTACTTCTGTGATCTTCAGATTGAAAAAGACTCGGAGAAGAAAAGCTCTTTAAACCATTTTATAATCGATTAATGTTGTTTGGCTGATCCATTGAACAATCAAAGGTTTCCAGCTAATAATACTCTTAGAAATTAATAACAAAATAAGGATAATGAATCATGGCAGATATTACTACGGTAAACCCAGTAACGGGCGAAGATATTAAAGAATATAACTATATGACTAACGATGAGGTCAACAAAATTGTTGATGCCTCACATGAAGCATTTCTGGAATGGCGCAAAACAAGTCATGAAGAGCGTGCCAAAGTGATTAAATCTATTGGTGAAACTTTAGCCAAATATAAAGAAGAGTTATCAAAACTGATGACTGAAGAGCGTGGTAAGCTTTATAATCAAAGTTTAAGCGAAGTAGATTTGTGCATAGGAATTTGTGACTTCACGGCAGAGAAAGGCGTTACCGCTCTTGCAGATGATGTACGCGATATCGAAAATATGAAAAAAGGTATCGTCACTTATCAGCCGATCGGTGTCATTTATGGTATGCAACCCTGGAACTTTCCAGCTTATCAAGTATTTCGTTATGCCATTGCTAACTTGATGGCGGGTAACAGTATTTTATTAAAGCATGCCGCTAATGTGACAGGCTCTGGCTTATTAATCGAAAAAATCTTTCATGAGTCTGATCTGCCAAATGATCTATTCCGTACGATCTTGATTGATCATGATCAATCAGAGGTTTTGATCGGCAACGATAAAGTGCGCGGTGTTACACTCACTGGTAGTGATGATGCAGGTAAAGTTGTTGGTCAACAAGCGGCAAAAGTCCTCAAAAAGGTTGTGTTAGAGCTTGGCTCAAATGATGCCTTTATTGTGCTTGAAGACGCTGATTTAGATCTTGCTGTAGAGACTTGTACGCAAGCGCGTCTTATTAATAATGGTGAGACTTGTGTTGCAGCGAAACGTTTCATCGTTGTCGATAGCTTGTATGATGAGTTCCGCGATCGTATTGTTGAGAAGTTTTCGAACACCAAAACTGGTGATCCTATGGACGACAGCTCTGATATCGGCCCATTAGCACGTAAAGACTTGCAAGAGAAATTACACGAGCAAGTTGAAGAGAGTGTCAAGAAAGGGGCTACGATTTCAGTTGGTGGTAAACTACCAGAAGGTAAAGGTAACTTTTATCCAGCCACGATTTTAGAGAACGTAAAGGAAGGTCAACCGGCCTATGATGATGAGTTGTTTGGCCCAGTCGCTTCATTGATCCGCGCAAAAGATCAAGACGATGCTATGCGTATCGCCAATGACAGTCGTTATGGTCTAGGCGGCGCTATCTTCTCTAAAGACGAAGATAAAGCCATTCGCCTAGCTAGTGAGCAGTTTGATACCGGTATGGTCTATATCAATGGTTATGGTCTAGCAAATCCGGCGCTACCGTTTGGTGGCGTGAAAAACTCAGGTCATGGCCGCGAGCATGGTGGCTTCGGTATCAAAGAGTTTGTCAATATCAAAGGCTTGCATGTACATAAAAGCTAATAGCATATAAAGGGTTTAAAACTAGAACAACCCAGTGCTAAACAATACAAAGCCCAGTCATTCATATATTGAGTGACTGGGCTTTTATTATGTATGTCATTATTTTAAGTTAGATGCTGTTTTTATTGATCGATAAACAGCGTTAATGGTAGCGCTGGCAAATAGCTATCATCATTTTTTGAAGAATCGATGTTGAGGGTCAATACTCCTTTAGCGATAAGCAAAATCGTCCAAGGCAGCAATTGATGCTCAAGTTTTTGTACACGTTTTTGCAAGCTATCAGCAGTATCTTTGGGATTAACTTCCAATAAAGCTTGAGTCAAAACAGTACCCGCATCAAGCTCAGCAGTAACCACATGGACACTACAGCCATGATGACGTTCGCCCGCCTGAATTACCCTTTGATGAGTATCAAGCCCTTTGTAAACAGGGAGCAAGGAGGGGTGCAAGTTTATCATTGGGGCGATAGAATACTGAATAAAATCGCTACTCAATACGCGCATAAACCCAGCCAAGACAATCAAGTCAGGTTGCCAGTCTTGCAGCTGCGCATTTGCATGCGTCTCAAAAGTTTTGATGCCCATGCGTTTGCCATTAGCAACATGGGATAATAAAGCTACTGGAATAGAGGCCTCTTTGGCGCGAGTTAGCGCATAAGCATCCTCGCGATTACTAATGACGCCGACTATCTCTATAGGTAGCTCGCCTGACTGCATAGTGTCTATTAATACTTGCAGATTGCTACCACTACCTGAGACTAAAACGGCTACTCGTAATGGTTTATTATTTTGGCCCAAAGATGAATCTGACATTATCGATAAACGACCGCGTCAGTAGCGCGGCTCACCATTTCACCGAGTTGCCAAGCTTGTTCACCATTATCGTTTAAGATCTCAATAGCTTTATCAGCCTGTTGTTTTGGTACGACAATCACAAAGCCGACGCCGCAGTTAAAGGTACGATACATCTCGCTTTGGGCGATATTACCTTGGGTTTGTAGCCAGGTAAATAGCTCTGAGAACTGCCAGCTATTCGTATCAATACTAGCGGCCAAATTATCCGGTAGCACTCGTGGTAAGTTGTCTGTTAAGCCGCCACCAGTAATATGCGACATTGCATGTAAGGCCGAGCTACCAAGCGTGTCTTGCAACGCTTTAATAGCTTTGACATAGATACGAGTCGGTGCCATTAGGGCATCTTGAATAGGCTGGCCGTCTAGCTGCTCATCGCTAGTGCTAACATCGATACCACTGACTTCTATGACTTTACGGACTAGTGAATAGCCATTGGAGTGCGCGCCACTAGAAGCCAGTGCAATCAGCACATCGCCTTCGCTGACATGCTCACCGGTGATGACTTCCGCCTCTTCAACGACGCCGACACAGAAGCCTGCGAGATCATAGTCTTCGTCTTGATACATCCCTGGCATCTCAGCGGTCTCACCACCGATAAGGGCGCAGTTAGCAAGCTTACAGCCCTCACCAATGCCGCTGACGACCGTAGCTGCGGTATCCACATCGAGCTTGCCCGTCGCATAATAATCTAGGAAGAATAAGGGCTCAGCTCCGCATACGAGTAGATCGTTTACGCACATAGCGACCAGATCAATACCAATCGTATCGTGACGATCAAGCTGTAGTGCCAGCTTGAGCTTAGTGCCGACGCCGTCAGTACCAGAGACAAGTAGTGGTGAGGTATAGCCGGTAGGGATACGACATAGGGCACCAAAACCACCAAGACCGCCAACTACTTCAGGACGGGTAGTGGCTTTAGCCACGGACTTGATACGTTGGACTAACGCATCACCAGCATCGATATCAACGCCAGCATCTTTGTAGCTTAAAGAAGGCTTGTCACTCATGGTCATCTCACAATTGGGGTATATTGAACTAAATAAGATAAAACAATTTTTGTGTGCGCATTATACCCAAAAATAGGCCACTCTCGCAAAGCAACTTGCTAATATTCTCCATAAAAGCCTTATATTTCTTATAAAATAGCGATAAGTGTCGAAGGAGTAGTCGATACAAAAAGTTCACCGCTTTTTATGGTTACTTTGCGATAATATCAGTCTTAGCTTTCAGAAGTCCTTATGAAAGTTCTTATCATTAGGCATTTTAACTTTTATCGCACATAAGCTCATTAACCTTCTCTTACTTGTAGGATCACTAATAATGACATCTCAGCATATAGATCCTTTTTTTCGACGTCTATTTATCGTCGTCATTATTATTATAGCTTTGTTTTTATTGAAACTGATGTTGCCCGTCATCATCCCTTTTTTCGTTGCCTTTGTACTGGCTTATTTATTTAATCCTTTAGTTAAGAGGTTAAGCAAGTACGTTAGACGCTGGATTGCTATTATCGTAGTTTATGCCACTATTACTCTGGGAATGGCACTATTACTGTGGTGGTTAATACCGACGTTGTGGTACCAGTTGCAGGCGGCTTGGGAGTATTTACCAAGGATTTTGAGTTGGTATAATGATGTGGTTCGCGACTGGGTGGTTAACAATACCAATATACTACTGCCAGCTTTGCAGATCGAAGGTTTTTCTGAAACCTTGGTCAGTTATATGCAGACTCATTACAATATCTCTGATGCTAGCACATGGATGAGCCAAATTCTTTCCTCAGGGATGAGGTTTGTCAATAATGCAGGCTTAATTGTATTGGTACCTATCTTGACGTTCTACTTTTTGTTCAATTGGGATCAACGTATTCATACTTGGAAGATGGCCATTCCGAAAGGATATAGCAAAAAAGTGATTGCTATTGCTCAAGAGTGTGATCGCGCTTTAATGGAGTTCATCAAAGGACAGCTTTTGGTTATGGTGTTATTGGGCGCTATTTATGCTGTACAGCTGCAACTAATCGGTTTAGAGTTGGGACTAACTATTGGTATGGTGGCTGGTATAGCAAGCTTCGTACCATATTTGGGCTTTGGTTTGGGCTTTATTGCTGCCATCATAGCTGGACTATTTCAGTTTGGCTTTGATTGGTTTTATCTGTCGTTGATTGTAGGGGCTTTTTTGGTAGGCCAAGCAGCTGAAGGTTATGTGCTGCAGCCCTTATTGTTAGGTGATAAAATTGGTCTATCGCCACTATGGGTTATCTTTGCGGTATTAGCAGGGGCAAGTATATTGGGTTTCGTTGGTATGCTTATTGCGCTGCCAGTATCAGCGGTAATCAACGTACTATTTAGACATTTATATGCTTATTATCGAACCACTAACTTTTATAAAGGCCGCGTCCAGCTGGATCTATTCAAAAGAGAATGATCTTATTTTAAAAACAAATCATTCTTTGCCACGGCTAAAACGGGTAAAGCACTTGTCAGTCATTTTAGAAATATGGTATATATAGGCGCAGTGTTTATAACACAATTTTAAATATATGGTTTCTCAATACCGTTTTACTGTGTTACCCAAACTAAGTTGACGATCTATGGCCCAAGCACAGCTAAGTCTCAATCTGGACATTAAGCATGATGCGAGTCTCAGCGACTTTTCAGGTCCCGGTTGGATGTCTATCATTGATGCAGTGCGGCAGCTCCATGTCGGCCTGATAGGTCAGCTGTACCTATTTGGTAGTCCTGCTACCGGCAAATCGCATCTATTATCTGCCATCTGTGAGTCGTTTATTGATATTGATAAGTCAGCCATTTGCCTCTCGCTTAACGAATTAGTCAATACCGATGTCAATGTCCTCTCCTCGCTAGAGAATTTTGATGTTATCGCTATCGATGATCTAGACGTTCTAGAGCATAGCACTCAGTGGCAAGAGGCTTTGTTTCATCTGATCAACCGTAGCCGAGAAGGCCAACGTCAGTTATTATTTGCCGCCAACCAATCTGCTAGTAAGCTACCGTTTCAGCTGACTGATCTACTTACTAGGTTGTCGCAAGCGCCAAGTTTTAAGGTCCCTGATGGTCATGAGTTGGTCGATCGTCAAGCGCTGCTGGAATCTATTTTGCGCCGGCGGGGCTGGCAATTTGATGAGCGAATTCTCAATCATTTGCTCACAGAAGGCCCTCATCGTATTGGCGCGATGATGGAAGTGCTCAATTACATACAGCCTATGTTTTCAAACTTAGGCCGCAGCAATATCTCAAAAGCGGTCATCAGCGATGCCCTGCGTACGATTGATGAGCAAACCTTAGCCGCTGAGCTGGCCGATATCAGTCAAGAAACTCAAGTCGATAGTCAAGCGGCGATTGATGACAATCAGACGATGCCACTCGACTTTTAAACTTACAACCGGACTTTTATTTCACAAAACATTTCATCTTACAAAATACTTTTTATTATCGATAGGATACCTTATGACACTCTCAGCCTCTTTACGCAAAAAACTATCCGTCGGTACTGTACTGATGGCTGCAAGCTCAGTATCTATGCTCACTTATGCCGACGTGACGCTGTTAGTGGACGACAATATTAAGGTCACGGCAATTAATGGGCAAGAGATTTCTCAAGGTGCTTTTCAGCCTTTGACTAAGAGCTTCACGCTGCAGCCAGGCAAGCATGCGATAACGGCTAAGTATGATCGCCTCTACAGGTTGCCTCGCGATGAGCATGATTATCTGCGTTCGGGTAATGTCAGTGTCGTGGCTGAAATGGCGGACAATCAGACCTATCGTTTGACTATGCCAAACCAGCCAGAAGAGTATGCCGCTGCCAAAGATTATGCAAAGCAGCCAACGCTTGCCGTCCAACAAAACAATACTATTATCGCCAGTCAACAAAGCGTGGCTGGGAACAACGGTGGTATATTTGCTGGATTAAGTAAAGCGATCGGTGGAGTATTTGGCGGTGGCGAAGATGCACAGATGCAAAACCAACGCGCTATCGCCGCTATCGATCAGCCTGCACCTGCCGCCAAGCCACAACCGGCAAGAGTGAATACAGGCACGGTAGCCACCAACACTTATAGCGTAGCACCAGCTGCGGTAAGCCAATCGGCACGAACGACTAATACGCTAGATACTTTCATGCAGTTATGGCTTCAAGCAACACCTGCCGAGCGTGCAAAAATACGCCAATGGGTACAAGAGTAAGCTGTTTCAGTCAGTAAACTATTGTAATCAGCGATCATTCAGCCAAATTTAGACATAAAAAAGCACCTATATATAGGTGCTTTTTTTGCTTAGCTGATCAGTTAACGCTATCTATCCTAAGACTATTTACCTAAAAACGCGTTATACATCCAAACTAGCTTTTCTTGTTGTTGCACATACTCATCAAGCAAATCAGCGGTACCTTGGTCATCGCTTTCTTCTGCTAGTGCTGATACTGTACGCTGTTCTTCGATGAGCGTTTGCAAGCCAGTGACCACACCTTTAACACAGCTATTGCCATCATGGACGTTTTTGTCCTCTTCAATGCTAGTATGCTGCGCAAAATCACTATAAGCATGCAATGGTGTCTTACCTAAAGTTAAGATACGCTCAGCGATCTCATCGATCTCTACTTGTAGGTTAGTGTACAGATCTTCAAACTGCTCGTGCAATGAGAAAAAGTGCTCACCCTTGACGTTCCAGTGATAACCGCGCACGTTGATATAAAACATATGATAGCTCGATAGCAAGCTGTTTAGTTTTTCAACAACAGCGCTCATGTCAGCTCTTTCTAAGCCAATCTGATTAGTAGTATTGTCTTTATTACTCATAATATTATCCTTTTAATGTGAGTGTTAGTTTTAGAGAACTGTAAATAAAATATGATTAAAAGTCATCAGTGATGATTCACCTTTACTTTTTTAATCAAAATTATTTGATCTTATTAAGTAAACAGTAGCAAAACTCGTCTGCTAACCTCTATCTCTTCAATGACTCCTATCATAGCAAAGGGATGTTAATAAGTTAAGTGAATTAAACAAACCAACATGATTTATTTTATAAAACATAAACAAGCTATACTTGTTCATAACTATAATACTTATTCTTAACTATAACTCATCTATAACTATAATATAACTCATCTATAATTATAAATAGTATAGCTAATAGGCTAAGCAGGAGGCTGTAAGCTTTCAGGGTTTAGACCGCGAGTAGGAACGACTTCTTGCAGATGTTGACGTACCGTATCAATGGGAAACTTCTGCGTGGTTAGACGCTTAGGAATAATCTGACTGCCTTGCTGACCTTTCATCTCAAACATTACAAAGATATAGTCATCAGTCTCATCCCAGCTTTTGACTGCGCTCCAAGGGATGACCGCTTGCTGAGTAGAGCCTGCGCGCATTTGCATACCACGCATTTGTGGATTTTGCATGAGATCAGGTTGGTTGGCTGGCATCGCCATCACTAAACCGTGTTTTTGTACGCCAAGTTTCATTTGGCGCATCTCATCAGGCATCTCTTGCGCCGCCACTTGTTTTTCAAATTCTTTTTTGACGTACCATTTAAACCCGAGGGTGCGGACAAGTAAATAGATAACAACAGACACCAGCATCAACCAAAATATGATCGTCGAGTAGCCTGTCAAGAACACTAGCCCAGCGATTGCTAAGATGACGACTATCCCTATAATGATCCACTCTTTCATTTTTAAACTTTTTAGACCAAAAGAAGGGCTAGCATTGGTAAATAGCTCATATTGGGCTTGCTGAAATTCAGCTTCAGTCAAATTGAGGGCGACAGGTTGCAGCGTATAGGGATACAGGGCCATAAAAGGTTCTCAGAGACTCATGTTAAGCGTTAGATTAGAGAGGGTTAAGTAAACAGGTTGGCATTAACTTTTGTTGATAGCAGTAGTTGCTACTATCAAAAAATATGAGCAATAATGTCTATGCCAAGTTGACTTAGATGAATAAAACTATGCGCTTATCTTACCGAAAAGCCACTCTAAAAGAAACACTATAACTAGAGAAGTCATATAGTGAAGCCTAAATAAAAAGTGTACAGCTATGACAACGTACTACTGGGATAAGTTTTACTTGCATGCTGCGTTTCTTCGATGCTGCGTAAAATTTATCCCAGTAGCGCTGTATTTATTTTAAAGTGGATTGGCTATAGGATAATAATAGAGGGCGAAATAGCGCTTACAAAAGCTATCTGCGGGCATGGTCAAATCAGCTCGGTCTTGGTATTATAGCCACTATTTATTGTTATCTCATTTTTACCTTTTTTCACCCCTTAGCGCTACAGGCCACTACTATGATAGACCCAAAACTCCTACGCGGCGACTTGACCGATTTACAGCAGCAGCTGACCACGCGCGGGTTTGCGCTAGACATAGAATTTTGGCAAACGATTGAGTCCGAGCGTAAGTCTTTGCAAGTCAGAACAGAAGAGCTACAATCGCGTCGCAATGCTGGCGCTAAGCAGGTTGGCGCGCTAAAAAAGTCAGGCGAAGATGCCAGTGAGTTACTCGCTGAGATGCAAAGCGTCAGCGCTGAGATCAAGGAGGCGGAAGACCAGCTGCGTACTTTGCAAGAGCGCATTAATCAAGCGGCGCTACAGATTCCGAACTTGCCAGCTAGCGATGTGCCGGTAGGCGAATCAGAGGATGACAACGTAGAAGTACGCCGCTGGGGTAGCCCGCGTGAGTTTGATTTTGATATCCAAGATCATACTCATATCGGGGAAACTCTAGGTATGCTTGATTTTGAAGCGGCAGCTAAGCTTACGGGCAGTCGTTTTAATGTGTTAAAAGGACAATTAGCGCAGCTGCATCGCGCGCTGATTCAGTTTATGCTCAATACGCATACGGTCAAGTATGGTTATACTGAGACTTATGTGCCTTATATCGTCAATTCTGAGAGCCTAAAAGGCACAGGTCAGCTGCCTAAGTTTGAAGATGATTTGTTCAAATTGACCAATCATACCAATAACGAAGGCACGGACTTCTATTTGATACCGACTGCCGAAGTACCGATGACTAACTTGGTACGCGGTGAGCGTTTAGAGGCTAAAGAGCTACCGCTGAAGTTTACTGCGCATACGCCTTGCTTTCGTAGTGAAGCCGGCTCGCATGGTCGCGATACTCGCGGTCTGATACGCCAGCATCAGTTTGAAAAAGTTGAGATGGTCAATATTGCCACAAGCGAGCAATCAGACGAGCTTTTAGAGGCGATGACCGAACAGGCGGAATATATCTTACAGCAGCTTAATTTGCCGTATCGTACGGTTATGCTGTGTACGGGCGATATGGGCTTTGCCGCGCAAAAAACCTATGACATCGAAGTGTGGCTACCCAGCCAAGACACCTACCGTGAAATCTCAAGCTGCTCAAACTGTGGCGACTTCCAAGCGCGCCGTATGGGTACGCGGGTTAAAGACGGCAAACAAACTAGCCTTGCCCATACTCTAAACGGCTCAGGACTTGCCGTTGGCCGTACCTTGCTTGCGGTAATGGAAAACCATCAAAACGCCGATGGCAGTATCACTATTCCAGAAGTATTGCGTCCGTTTATGGGCGGGACTGAGACAATTGCAGTTTAAGTATCAATTGCTACTATAAGCTGCGAGCTGCAAATAGTTAAATGAACTTGCAGCTTATGAGTAGCAATTTATCCTATGTGTCTATTGTGCCTATCTGATCTATCTACATGTCTATCGTTTAATAAAACTAATAGGAGTGATTGCGAAATGCAAACGCTGCTGTCAGTGCATTTTTAGATAGGGCTATCGCAAATATGTTAATATTGCCGATGACTCAAATATCTTTTTGTTTCTCTAATTATTGAGAGTATTTATTACGCTCTAATCTTATTACCCAAACGCTTTTCCTTTTGTCTTCTCGACTTCTCATCCGAATATTAGGACCTGCTATGCCTACCCCAATTAATGAACGTAAACTTGCCAATGCCATCCGCGTACTATCTTTTGATGCGGTGCAAAAAGCCAATTCTGGACATCCTGGTGCACCGATGGGAATGGCTGATATCGCCGAAGTATTATGGCGCAAGTTTTTGAAGCACAACCCTGCGGATCCTAACTGGCATAACCGTGATCGCTTTGTGTTATCAAATGGCCATGGTTCGATGCTGATCTACTCTTTGCTGCATTTATCAGGTTATGACGTCAGCGTTGACGATCTAAAAGGCTTTCGTCAGCTGCATTCTAAAACGCCTGGCCATCCAGAGCTAGGTTATACGCCAGGGATTGAGACCACGACGGGTCCGCTAGGTCAAGGTATTGCAAACGCAGTAGGCTTTGCTATCGCTGAGAAAACCTTAGCCGCTCAGTTCAACCGTGACGGTCATGAAGTCATCGACCATCATACCTATGCATTCTTGGGCGATGGTTGCTTGATGGAAGGCATCAGCCATGAAGTCTGCTCGCTCGCAGGTACCTTAGGACTTGGTAAACTTGTCTTCTTCTACGATGATAATGGCATCTCTATAGACGGTGATGTTGAAGGCTGGTTCACCGATGATACACAAATGCGCTTTGAAGCTTATGGC
This sequence comes from Psychrobacter sp. 2Y5, assembly GCF_051847375.1. Taxonomy (NCBI): domain Bacteria; kingdom Pseudomonadati; phylum Pseudomonadota; class Gammaproteobacteria; order Moraxellales; family Moraxellaceae; genus Psychrobacter; species Psychrobacter sp. 2Y5. Next base: position 145,077 of record NZ_JBPYDA010000005.1, on the reverse strand, counting down.
TGGCAAGTGATCAAAGTCGATGGTCATGATACCGATGCTATTACTAGAGCTACCGAGCAAGCGATCAATGAAACGACTAAGCCAAGCTTAATCATTTGTAAGACTACAATTGGTGCTGGTAGTCCAAATAAACAAGGCAAAGCTTCTAGCCACGGTGCACCGCTTGGTGATGACGAAATCGCCTTAACTCGTGATGAGCTTGCTTGGAAACACGCGCCGTTTGAATTAGATGATGAGATTTATGAAGCATGGGATGGCAAAGCCAAAGGCGATGTCATGCAAAAGAACTGGGACGCCACCTTTGCCGCCTATAAAAAAGCTTATCCAGAGTTAGCAAGCGAGCTAAAACGGCGCCTCAACGGCGAGCTACCCGATGACTTTGACAGCCAAGCAAAAGACTATATCCAACAAACCCAAGAGCAGGGCGGTGATGTCGCTAGTCGTAAAGCCAGTCAGAATGCGATCAACACTTTGCAGCCACTATTACCAGAGCTTATGGGTGGCTCAGCAGATCTAGCAGGTTCAAACTTAACTCTTTTTAAAGATGCCAAGGGGATTGAGACCGACGCTGATGGCAACTATATTTACTACGGTGTGCGCGAGTTCGGTATGACTGCGATTGCTAATGGTATCGCGCTCCATGGTGGCTTTATTCCTTACGTCGCTACTTTCCTGATGTTTATGGAATATGCGCGTAATGCGGTACGTATGGGTGCGCTCATGAAGCAGCGTATTATTCATGTCTATACTCATGACTCAATCGGTCTAGGGGAAGATGGCCCAACGCATCAACCTGTTGAGCAGTTGACTAGCCTACGTACTACGCCAAACCTACGTACTTGGCGTCCGTGTGATGCGACTGAATCTGCTAGCGCTTGGGTAGAAGCGATTAAGTCTGAGAACAATCCATCCGCACTGATCTTTAGTCGTCAAGGTTTGCCGCATCAATCTCGTGATAGCGAACAAGTCGCTAATATCGCTAAAGGCGGTTATGTCCTAGCTAAAGAGCAAGGGGCTAGTGATAAAGGATTACAAGCAATCATCATCGCCACAGGGTCAGAAGTTGGCCTTGCTATGGACGCACATAAAACGCTTAGCGAAAATGGCTTTGAAGTCCGTGTGGTCTCTATGCCTTGTGCTGAGATCTTTATGGAGCAAGACGCTGATTACCGCGAGTCAGTATTGCCGGCTAATATCCGCGCTCGTGTCGCTGTCGAAGCCGCGCATGTGGACTACTGGTATAAGTTTGTCGGCCTTGACGGTAAAGTCATTGGCATGACCACTTATGGTGAGTCTGCGCCTGCGAGTGACTTGTATAAAGAGTTTGGTATTACCGCGGATGCGGTGGTTGAAGCGGTAAATAGTTTGGTGTAAAAAGTTTTGTAGGCTGGTTTAGCCCAGCATTTCACAATAGTATTATACTGAGAAGGGCCACTAGATAATTCTGGTGGCTCTTTTTTTATATTTAGAATACTATTCTCTAGATTACTGTTTGGAGATGTGAAAACATCCAAATAGCTTTTTAAAACCTTGTTAACAAGCCCTGTAGCGTGGAAGGAATATCTAGTGAAGAATAATTTTACAGTTGATAACGACACTGTCGCTTCAAACCCGGGTAATGCAGAACTCAAAAAACGGGTATGGTTTCGTCATAATAAGATAGCTGTAGGTTCATTAATCTTGCTTTTAGTTTGCTCGCTACTAGCTACTGTGATTATCGATACCGTATATTTATTCGTTGTTGTTATAGCAGTTATTATAAATGTTTACTATTGGATAAACAAAAAAGAGCACTTCTTAAGCGGTCATTCGAACGGCGGTATCGTTGTTGGGACTAAGCCTACTCTCGTTGCTGTAAATGGAGACTTGAGTAAAGGCTATGGTTACTTCCCAGTTATAAAGATAACAAAACGCAATTCATTAAAAAATGTGAACATCGGTGACAGGATTCCAACTGTTGCCCTTTATACTGCTTCATCAGATGAATTTTTATCACATTGGATAAACTTTAACCCAATTCCCTTATCTTATGCTACAGCTGACCCAAAAGTTATTGAATTAGCTATACAGAGCTACCCAGATGAACAGTGGGAGCAGCTAGAAAAGTACTTGTTAGAGTTAGAAAAGCCTTACAAGGTAGGTTTGTACCAAGTTGGAAAAGAGGATAGTAGTTGGAATGAGGTATCGAATGACTCCCTAAATGTTCTAAATCGTCTTGAGCTTGAAGAAGGGCGTGAAGGTATAAACCTGACAAAAATTATTATCAGCGTGGTTGTGTTTATAGCTATTTTAAAAGCATTAGAGTTTTTTATTTAAAAACGCTTAATTCTACAAATGGTTTGTACATTTCGGCTACTACTAAATATTCAAAAAGATAGGGAGGGGTGGTGTTGAAGGAGACCTGAGAGCCGAAAAAATAAAAGCACTGCTAACTGCAAGCACAGTTCTTGTCTTGCGTCGGGCAAAGCAGTGCTTGGCTTATTCCTTCTCAAGGCACGCAAGGGAAATTTTTTAAATAGGATTTTATAGTATTGAATTAGAATGTTGGGTGTCGCAAGTTCCATTCAATCTACATGCTGTCGCTCTGCTCTTAAAAGCATTGCGAAATAATTAATATGGACTAGTTTTCAGTTCTAACCAAGCTTAATTCTAGATTCTATAGTGATCAAGAATCAATATTATCTCTAGTTTGCCGATCTACAGGGAGCTTAAGGACGTGTACCGGTTTTGTATTGACACGTTGATTAGGCAAGCGTACTGGCTTACTATCAAGTGTATAGATATCCTATATAACCTGATTAAGGAGAGTTATCATGTCGAATAAGTCTGCTAACAACCAAGCGCAAGATGAAATTACCTTAAGTAAAAAGGCCAAAAAACAGCTCAGTAAGCTCAATAAACTGCGCCAAAAAGAGCAAGATAAAGTAGATAAGGCGCGTCAAAAAGAGTTAGCTCAGGTTGATAAAGTGCGTCAAAAAGAGCAAGACAAAGTGGATAAGAAGATCCAAGGCTTGATAGACGATATCAACCAAAAAGCGCTAAAGAAGCAAGAAAAAATAGATACCAAGATTCAGAAAAAAAGAAATAAGATAGACAAAGCCGGCATAGAGCAAGACCAACCGTGGCAATACTAAAGGTTTTAGAAGAATGGAATTGTAAGCTTTTAGGCCACAAATTATTTTAAATAACCAAGAGCATCTGTAGAGATAGTTTTGACATTCTATTCTATTACCAATCCAGTTCTAAACGTTGAAACTAAGCGTTTAGGGTTGGATTTTTTATTGCGAGCGTAAACCTTTGTCTTGTTTAGCAATATTGTTTATGACGGACTGATTAAGTCGTATTTTGAGGAGATTATGAAAACCATTTATCACCCAGCGAATGAACGCGGCGGGGCGCATCATGGCCGGCTCAAAACTAAACACACCTTTAGCTTTGCTGATTATTATGATGCCGAGCGAGTAGGCTTTGGCGCACTCAAAGTTATTAATGATGATCATATTGACGGCGGTCATGGTATCAGCTCGCACTCGCATCGCAACATGGAGATAGTAACCGTTCCGCTAACAGGCGCGCTTATTCATGAAGATGATATGGGTAATAAAAGCTTGATAAACGCAGGTGACATACAGGTGATGTCAGCAGGGTCAGGAGTAGTACACTCTGAGAGTAATGCTAATCAAGATATTCCAGTTAAGCTGCTACAAATCTGGCTTGAGCCGAATAAAAAAAACGTCACACCGCGCTATCAACAGCTTAGCTTAATTGAACTACTGAATCGCAATCAGTTTAATCAAGTACTCTCACCACATAGTAATGACGCTGGGGTTTGGATACATCAAAATGCTTGGTTTAGCGTGGGTGAATTTGATCAAGGCGCGACACAAACTTATACTTTTAATGACTCTAGCAATGGCGCTTACGTGTTTGTAATCTCAGGTCAGGTGTTTATTAATAATCAAGTTTTACAGCCACGTGATGGTTTTGGTATTACTGAGGCAAGTCAGTTTGCGATGGATGTCGTTGCTAATGCTCAAATACTGGTTATGGAAGTTCCTGTTTTCTAATGTGGTATTAGTTTTTTATTTTTCGGATAAATCCTTATGTCTCTGATGTCCAGCTTTAAAGGTATCCTAGGTGAGACCGTTATCAACGTCGCTATATGGCTTAAGCTTGAAGAGAGTGTCAACACCTTACTCCACCGCGCACACCTCTGAGCGTACAATAAAGCGTTTGCCTTCAGGTATCTCCAGCGAGAAGCTAGCGCCGCGACCATCGACTACATCGATAGTTAAGTCAGTATGTTGCCACAGCTTATGCTGCGCCTTACCCATATAGAACGGGCAGCCCGCTAGCTCACCGACGAGCACATCTTGAGCGCCAGTTTTGAACTCACCTAGCGGATAGCACATTGGCGAGCTACCATCACAGCAGCCACCTGACTGATGGAACATCAGCTCACCGTGTTTGGACTTTAATAACTCGATTAATTCGATGCATGACTCTGTCGCTTCAAGTTTCATAATGTTCTCCTTATTACTACTATTTTGAGTTTGTTGACAAATACATCTTTTAGAAGTAAAAATGCAATCTACCTGACGATAGATTGCATCTTGATAATGACTAGTAGATGATGAACTCTATCTAAAACTATGTGACACGATTAAAAGAAGCCCATCGCTTTAGGACTATAAGACACCAGCATGTTTTTGGTTTGCTGATAATGATCGAGCATCATTAGATGGTTCTCGCGTCCGATACCTGATTGCTTATAACCGCCAAATGCGGAATGCGCAGGATAAACGTGATAGCAGTTGGTCCACACGCGTCCGGCCTGAATACCGCGCCCGAAACGATAGGCTTTATGCACGCTACGGGTCCATACGCCAGCGCCAAGACCGTATAACGTATCGTTGGCGATACTCATCGCTTCTTCATCGTCTTTAAAGGTAGTAACCGCGAGTACCGGACCAAAGATTTCTTCTTGGAACACGCGCATGTCGTTAGTGCCTTCAAAGATAGTCGGCTGTACATAGTAGCCATCACCAAGATCGCCGTCATGTTTGGCGCGTTCACCGCCAACTAAGACTTTTGCGCCTTCTTTTTTACCGATATCGAGGTAGGATAGGATTTTCTCTAATTGATCTGAGCTGGCTTGCGCGCCAATCATGGTGTCGGTATCGAGTGGATTACCCATTTTGATGGCTTTGACCCGCTCAATACAGCGCTTGATAAACTCATCATAGATACTTTCATGCACCAGCGCGCGTGAAGGACAAGTACAGACCTCACCTTGATTGAGCGCAAACATCACCAGACCTTCAACGGCTTTGTCCAAGAAGTCATCATCCTCATCCATGACATCAGCGAAGAAAATATTAGGGCTTTTACCGCCCAGCTCTAAGGTAACTGGAATGATATTTTCACTGGCGTACTGCATGATAAGGCGACCAGTGGTGGTTTCACCGGTGAAGGCGACTTTATTAATACGCGGATTGGAGGCTAGCGGTTTACCAGCTTCAACACCGAAACCATTGACCACGTTGAGGACGCCTTTTGGCAAGATATCGGCAATCCCGATGGTCTCTAACATAAATAAAATAGAGGCGGGGGTTTGCTCAGCGGGTTTTAAGACAATACAGTTACCAGCAGCTAGAGCAGGGGCCAGCTTCCATACCGCCATCAGAATTGGAAAGTTCCAGGGGATAATTTGCCCGACGACGCCTAGCGGTTCATGAAAGTGATAAGCGACGGTGTCTTCATCGATTTGACTGATGCCGCCCTCTTGCGCGCGGATAGCACTGGCAAAATAGCGGAAATGATCAATTGCTAGAGGGATATCGGCGGCTAAGGTTTCGCGTACTGCTTTACCGTTTTCATAACATTCAGCGATAGCGATCGCTTCCAGGTTCGCTTCCATTAGATCGGCGATTTTTAGTAGCAGATTAGCGCGTTCAGTGACGCTGGTTTTACCCCAAGCATCTTTGGCGGCGTGTGCGGCATCGAGCGCCTTTTCGATATCCGCTTCTTTTGAGCGTGCTACTTGGCAGATGATTTTGCCATCGATAGGGCTTGGGTTATCGAAGTATTCGCCATCGGTAGGCGCGGTCCACTCGCCATTGATAAAGTTATCGTATTTGTCGCGAAATTGAACAGGGCTATTTTCGGTATTAGGGGTATCATATAACATGAAGCTTTCCTTTTTATAGTGAGTTAATCTTCCTGATTCTAGCTAAAGCTATTCTCATATCGTACTGAGCTTTTGCGAAGAGCGATAGCAACTTTTAATAATAATAGTTTTATGCTTGCATAACTTTTGGTTTGTTAAGGTTGCTTGGTTAAAATAGTTTGCAAAGCTTGCGTAGCTGTTATAATTGCTGCCAAACATTTGGCTCCTTATCGTCTCAAAGCCGGTTATCGAGCCTCTTTCATCCTTTGTTAATTGGTCTAGGTTTATGCGTCAATCTTCTGCTCTTAATATTCTAAAAACCGGCCAAAACGTCTTTTTGACCGGTTCAGCAGGCTCAGGTAAAACCTATACGCTCAATCAATATATCCATTACTTACGTGCGCGGCGAGTACCAGTGGCGGTGACGGCGAGTACTGGGATTGCGGCTACCCATATGAATGGCACTACCATTCATAGCTGGTCGGGCATCGGTATCAAAGATGAGCTGTCCGAGCGTGACTTAAGTAACTTGGCACGCAAGCAGTTTTTGGCTGATAGACTCAAAGAAACCGCGGTACTTATTATTGATGAGATCTCAATGCTGCATGCCAAGCAGTTAAATCTAGTCAATGAAGTACTCAAACACGTCCGCAAAAACGACAGTGCCTTTGGCGGTATTCAAGTGATTGTCGCCGGCGATTTTTTTCAGCTGCCCCCTATAGGCAGCAAAGGCGAGAGTAATCGGGATAAGTTCGCCTTTATGTCGCAGGCGTGGCTTGATGCAGGCTTTCATATCTGTTATCTATCTGAGCAGCATCGGCAAGTGAGCGCGGCCGCGGATGGCGGTTTAGATTTAGATGATATCCTTAATCAGATCCGCCGCCAAGACGTCAGCTTTGAAGCGATTGCGGCTCTTGAGAACACCTTTGATCAAAACGTCGACATTAAGCGTACCCGGCTTTATACCCATAATCTCAACGTTAATAAAATCAACGACAAAGAGCTTGCAGCACTAGAGGGTGAGATGAGACGATTTGAAGCCTCATCTGCCGGTGAGAGTAAACTAGTAGATACCTTAAAGAAGACCGTACGCACGCAAGATGAGCTAATCTTAAAAGTTGGCGCTAAGGTGATGTTTATCAAGAATAATAATGAGCTTGGGGTATCAAACGGCACCATGGGTGAGCTGATTGGCTTTGCGGCGGTAAAAGTAGACGATAGCAAGGCTAAAGATAAAGCCAAAAACGATGCTAAAGCAGATATAGCCGAAGATGATACGATTATTGACGATGATAATGACAATGAGAGTGATAATAAAAAAGCAGATAAGGATAAAAAAGCCAAAACAAAAGATAAGTCTTCATCCGCGCAAAAAATGCCAGTGGTTAGGCTGAATTCAGGGCGAGAAGTCATCGCTGAACCGGAAGAGTGGATCATCGAAGATGAGACCGGCGACGTGCTAGCCAGTTATGAGCAAGTGCCATTATGTCTGGCATGGGCGATTACTATTCATAAATCGCAAGGCATGACTTTAGATGCCGCTGAGATTGATCTGTCGCGCACTTTTGAGTTAGGTCAAGGCTATGTCGCTTTATCGCGCCTCAAGTCACTAGATGGGCTTAAGCTATTGGGTATGAATACCATGAGCTTGCAGCTAGATCCGCTCGCTCGCGGCGCAGATAAGCGCTTTTTAGAGCTCTCTGCTGAAGCAGACGCTAACTATGCCATGCTCGATGAAAAAAGCCTACAACAAAGTCATGATAAGTTTGTGCTCAAATCAGGCGGTACTACTAGTCAGGCAGTAATTGAGGCCTATGCTAAGCTACAAAAAAGACGCCGCGAGCAAGATAAGGCGCAGCAGGACAAAAAGCAAAAGCTTGGTAATCAAGTTGCTGATAAGTCTGAGGCAACTCTGCTAGCCACCAAGGTATTGTTAGAGGAGAGCCTATCTATTGTTGAGATTGCGCAAGCCCGAGAGCTAGCACAGTCGACGATCATGCGTCATATCAGCGAGCTAAAAGCGCAAGATCCGAGTCTGGCTTGTGATCATCTACGGCCTGATGATGAGATTATGACCGCCGTTGGTAATGCTTATGTTGCCATAAAAGTCGCTAATAATCCCAATGACTTCAATGATGATGGTAGCATCAAGCTCAAGCCTATCTATGAGCAGCTCAAGCAAACGATAGATTATAATACGATACGTTTAGCGCTGATATTTATTACGCCTTAGTTTATATGCAATGCTACTTTAGCATCCTCTTAAGTTCAGTCGTCAGCCTAACTCCCTAAAATCACTCTATCTTCTATATTTATAGCGATATTATTTATGTCTGATGTAAAGCCTACGAGTCAAAACAAAACTCCCCAGACCAATGCTAGCTCAATAGAAGGTACGAGCGTGCGTAAACGGCCGCTCAGAGTCGCCATCAACGGTTTTGGGCGTATAGGGCGCAACGTACTACGCGCGCTGATAGAGCGCTTTGAGGTGCTTGGTAATACCATTCATTTGGTGGCTATCAATGATTTAGCGCCAGCCGATACGCTGTTGCACTTACTTAGGTTCGATAGCACTCATGGACGGCTGAGTCATCTTGGCGTTAGTGCTGAGATTGTCACTAATATCGACACTGGCGCTCAACTTTGTATCACGAAACAGGCTCGTACCTACTGTATTCGTATGCTCGCAGAGGCCAATCCTGAGCAGTTGTTATGGCAGACTTTGGCTATCGATGTCGTGCTAGAGTGTACCGGCCACTTTCGCTCTTATGAGCAGGCTTATCGGCACATTGAGGCCGGAGCGAAGCAAGTCATTATTGGCGCCGCTCCTTTTGATGATGTCGAGGCATGCATTGTGATGGGCGTCAATGCTGAGCAGTTGACCAATGATCTCCCTATTGTTTCAAGCGTTTCTTGTACCACTCAGGCGCTAGTGCCTTTGATTGCCACTTTAGATAAAGCCTTTGGCGTGCGCTCAGCGATGATGACGGAGATACATGCGGTTACCGCAGATCAGACGGTGCTTGATCAAGCACATCGCGATCTTAGACGTGCGCGCGCTTCTGGGCACAACATTATCCCAACCACTTCTAGTAGTATCGCAGCTACTGAGCGCGTATTGCCTGCTATGGTTGGTAAGATTAATGGTCATTCTATTCGGGTGCCTACCATTGATGTCGCCGCTATTGACGTCACTTTTGTCTTTGAAAGTGCAGCGGTCAGTGTTGAAGCGATAAGAAAAACCCTCCAAACAGCTAGTGGAGGGTCGTTAATGGGAGTTATGGCCTATACCGATGAGCCCTTAGTCTCTAGCGATTTTATCCATCAGCCTGAGTCGCTGATTATCGATGGTCAGCAATTGATGCAAGTGGGTGACCAATACAAAGTATTTGCTTGGTACGATAATGAGTGGGGTTATGCTAATAGACTGCTAGATATGTGCCTGCATTTGGCTCACACAAACGTCTGCGCGCGCAAGAAACGCCTATGACGAAAATAATATAGTTTTTTTTGATTCAGCTATTGCATTTTTATTTGAGGTCGCTATAATGTTGCACCTAAGGAGACGTGGCAGAGCGGTTGAATGCACCGGTCTTGAAAACCGACAAGGGTTCATAGCCCTTCGAGAGTTCGAATCTCTCCGTCTCCGCCAAATTTGTTCTATATGAACGACAAAGCCCTTATCTTAATGGATAAGGGCTTTTTTTATGGCTACGTTTTAAGAATATATGTTTTATAAACGTATTTAACCTTTCGGTAATATCATTGTATTTGGTAGCGATTATTTTTCTAATGCTTTATCGAATTCGAATATTTGTCCATCAGTAAGAGTCAAAGTCCCTTCATTAATTTCTATCGTCACATCTTGTGCGTTTCTAATAGCGCGCATGACATTGATATTCTCGATACTCGTTTCGATAATTATCTTACCTGACTGTTCAGGCTCGATAGGAGTGGCAAATTGAGTCAAAGGAACATTGAACGCTTTGCCTTCCTTTAAATTAGCATCTTTCATCAATAACGAACCCTTAAAGCTCTCAATAGGAGTGTCGCCATGGTTGGAGAGTATAAATTGTAACTTGACCTGATTTAGGCTATCGCTATCGCTGGTTTTAACGGGTAATAGTGCTATAGGATAAGTCTGGGCGTTGATACCGGTGGTCTGATTCGTTGCCACTACAGGACTTTTCTCGCCAGTCGGGTTGTTAGGATGCAAGCGTTCGTATTCGCGCTGTTGTAACAAAGCCTGCCTAATTGTCGTGCGCGGCATAGCTCCTGAATCATAAGCATCACTAAGTTTCATGCGCAGCATATAGCGGCTCAGTAGCTGTCTATCGCTTTCAGATAATTGTTCAAAAGTTTTACCTAGCTTTTTTTGCCATTGGTCAGAGTCGGTAGGGATGGTTTGTTTGGTTGGATCATTTTGCGGCATCGAGCAGCCATTGATGACGGGCATGCCTAGTGATACCGTTAATAGTACAACTGCTAACTTCCTTATTTTTCTCTTGTTCATCATCTCTCTCCTTATAGCGTCTAGACAGATAGTTATTATTTTCAAATTAATGAAGTCTGATTAGCTTTAATATACCTTGTTTATGTCCGCTGTGGGCTTAATTATCTTTGCTTATCAAAAGCCCTTTGTGATAAAGAATCTGAGAAATCAGAAAAAAGAGTGGCGTTTAGAGGGTGTCGTTCTAAAGATATATTAGCAAAAATATTATATAAAAAAAGCTAAGCGCGATTAAGCAAACTTAGCTTTTGAGTATCTGAACAGGCGTTAGTGATATCGACTCACGATAAGAGTAGCTATCGTTATTTATCCTTATCTTGTAGCTCAGATAAGGGGTGAGTGATGTTGTTATTATGAGTCACTACAATAGCCTCATCGATAATACGCTGACTAACGCCGCGTTTACGTAAGGTCTCAATGAACACCTCGTCATGCGCTAAAGTATAGTCCTGATGGTCGCGATCTAATCCTTGCCGTATGTATAGGCGAATTAGCCCTTGAATACGTTTGAAGCCGAGCTCTGAAGAGGTAGACTGTAATAGCTCAATCATTTCCTCAGAGAGGCGAATGCTAATCGGACGCATGACTTTTTGTGGGTGGTCAGAGAACTTATTTTTTATGCGTACAGGTATCATAATAAACCATTACTTTTAGTGAGTAGGGATAAAAATATTAAGAGAAGCGATAGCTAACTTTATAGTGTGCAGCACTAATAATAGCAGTGAGCCTATAGTAGTCATAAGCACTAGCAAAAAAGCTTTCTAAAACACGCCATCTGTATAAACAAGCTATCTGTCTTACCATACAATAAAATGGCTCAAAAAAATAGCTAAGCCATAAAAATAGCGCACATAAAAAAGCCCCCATCACATCATGATGAAGGCCTCTTTATAGAATATGGCTCCTCAACCTGGGCTCGAACCAGGGACACACGGATTAACAGTCCGACGCTCTACCAACTGAGCTATTGAGGAATAAAAGGTCATAACAATTAATCTGGCTTTGTAATAATTACCAAAGCAGTTCGCGTTATGTGTGGCATATTTTAGCCAAGTCGCTAGGGGCTGTCAACCTTTAAGCGAAATATTTTTAAATTCTTTAAACCTTGTGTGAAGGCTCTAAAAATATAGGGTATCAGCCATAAAAAAACCCTCATCAAAAAGATGAGGGTCTTGGCAAATGCCATAATTGAATCAAAGGTGATTCAAAAAAAATCCATTAGTTATTGAAGTATTTGCTAATAACTAACGTTTGACTAAAAGTCAAAAAATTTGGCTCCTCAACCTGGGCTCGAACCAGGGACACACGGATTAACAGTCCGACGCTCTACCAACTGAGCTATTGAGGAATAAGCTATGAGTGTTTATTCTCATAACGAGCTTAACAACGACTTATTTAGACAATGAGTTGCTGCTAAGTGGAGCGTATTCTAGCAAAGATAAAAAATAGGTCAAGCCTTTTTTATTTTTTAATGCAAATTTTAGGTAAATCAGCAAAATTAGTGCTGAGTATCTTCTAGAGGCTAGTGCTCAGCAACGAAAAAGACGCCCTGAGGACGGTACAAGCAAAGCACTGCTTTACCCGTCCGCAAAATAAGAGCTATGCTTGCAGTTGGACGTCTTTTGCTAATTATTAAAATCTCTAAATGCTGTTAGTTTTTAGATTCGCTAATTACTCTGCGACATCCAAATCAGCAACCGCTTTTTCGATACGCGATAACGCATCTTTTAAGGTCGCTTCATCAGTGGCATAAGAGATACGCATAAAGCCGCCTAGACCGAAAGCATCGCCAGGTACTACCGCTACGCCGACTTTATCTAGTAGCCATTCTGAGAACTCGGTGCACGAAGACAGACCAGCCGCTTTAATCAAAGGCTTGATATTAGGATAGACATAGAAAGCACCGTCTGGGCGCAGGCAAGTGATACCTTTGATAGCATTTAGACCATCGACAACTAAGTCGCAGCGCTTCTCAAAGGCTTCTACCATCGGCGTTAATACGCTCTGATCGCCACTGATAGCGGCAGTCGCTGCCACTTGGCTGATAGAGGTTGGGCAAGAGGTCGACTGCGATTGCACTTTTTTCATCGCGCCAATCAGTTTGGCAGGACCGCCTGCATAACCGATGCGCCAACCGGTCATCGCATAAGCTTTTGATACGCCATTTAGAATAATAGCGCGATCTTTTAATTCAGGAGCGGCGTTTAAGATATTGTAGAACTTATCACCCGTCCAGCGGATGTGCTCATACATATCATCTGAAGCTACATAAACCTGCGGATGCTTCTTCAGTACTTCAGCCAACGCTTTTAGCTCGTCTAAAGTATAGATCATGCCAGTAGGGTTAGAGGGGCTGTTTAGCACGAGCATTTTGGTTTTATCCGTGATGACGGCTTCTAATTGCTCGGCGGTGATTTTGAAGTCTTGCTCCGCAGGGCATTCCACGATGACCGGCTTACCTTCAGCGATAAGTACCATGTCAGGATAGCTGACCCAGTACGGCGCTGGAATGATGACCTCATCGCCTGGATTAATAAAGGCTTGCGCTAAATTAAAGAACGACTGCTTGCCGCCTACCGATACCAAGATCTCATTAGGCTCATAGCTGATGTCATTATCACGCTTGAACTTCTCAATAATGGCCTTTTTTAGCTCAGGCGTACCGTCAACAGCAGTGTACTTAGTGAAGCCATCATTGATCGCTTCAATAGCCGCTTGCTTGACGTGCTCTGGGGTATCAAAATCTGGCTCGCCTGCACCCAAACCGATAATGTCTTTACCAGCCGCTTTTAGCTCTTTGGCTTTATTGGTAATAGCAAGAGTTGGTGAAGGTTTGATGCCATTAACGCGGTCAGATAGTTGCAGCTCGCTCATAAAAAATCCTTATTAAGTCTTATTAAAAAATAAAGGTTAGATAGAAAGGTAATTATTAAATATTAAATGGTCTTATTTGAAAGTATGATGATAAAAGTAGAGTTAATGCTGTGCCAATACGCTCTAATAAGCGCGAATAGCGGCTTTATTGTAGCATGTCAATAGTAAGCTGTCCTACCACACTAGTAACAGAAAATTTAATGTTTTTAGGGTCTATTAAATATGCATAAATGAGCACTGTTGATAGCTCAAACTTATCTAACGTTTGCGAAGTTACAACAATAGCGTCACTTTTTATGTTTATTATTTAGCTATTATAAACTCGAGTGTTACCAAAACAACTTCGAGTTAATAATCTATCCACAAACATATTAGCTAAGGAGCATAACCATGACTACTTCGTCAAAAAAACGTCATATTGTCATCACTGGTGCCACCTCTGGCATTGGCATGCAATTAGCAAAAGATTACTTAGCAAACAATGAGCAGGTCTACGCGGTGGGCCGTGATGATGACGCTTTAGCAGAACTAAAGAAATTAGGTGCGATGCCCATAGATCTTGACTTGATGGATAGAGAAGCGGTTATCGAGGCTTTTGAGAATATTGAACAAGTCGATCTAGCGATTTGCTGCGCAGGAGCCTGCGAGTATTTAGATATGCCGAACTTTGACAGCGAAACCTTTATGAAGGTCATGTCAGTGAATATGGGCACGCTATCACACGCTATCGAAGGCGTGTTACCAAAACTAATCGCTTCAAAAGGTCGACTAGTCGGGCTAGGCTCAGCCTCGGCTTATGTACCTTTTGCTCGCGCCGAGGCTTATGGAAGCTCAAAGGCGGCGATTCATTACTTAATGAAAACTTTACAAATCAGCTTAGCGCCGTATGAAGTGTCGGTGAGTTTAGTAGTACCAGGCTTTGTCGATACACCGATGACTAAACAAAACGATTTCCCTATGCCGTTTTTGCAGACTACTGAGCAAGCCAGTCAAGCCATTCGTGATGGCATCGCAGCGGAGCATGAAGTCATTGAGTTTCCTAAGAAACTAACCCTGCCGCTAAAAACTTTAGGCACACTGCCGGATATGGCATGGCAGCAAGTGAGTAAACAGCTTAATAAAAAGTCGTAAGTTGGCTCTCTATATAAATACAATAAAATTTTTCAGGATACTATGCATGCCGTTTTTTCGCCGTAAGTCTGTAACAGCAAAAGCTAATACTCATGCAAAAAAAGAAAATATTAGCACTCAAAAGCAAATTAAAAAGCGCATCGCGATTATTGGTTCAGGCGTCTCAGGGCTGACTTGCGCGCATTATTTGGTAAAAGAGCACGATGTTACCGTTTTTGAAGCCAACGACTATATTGGTGGTCATGTAAATACCATTGAGGTGACGCTACAAGAGGGCAGAAAGTCTAAGTCTAGGTTTAGTAAAAACAGTCAGGTCGAAAAAAGTGCGATTGATACTGGCTTTATTGTCTTTAATGAGCGCACTTATCCGAATTTTTTTCGCTTATTGCATGAGCTGCAAGTGCCATTTCAATCGACAGATATGAGCTTTTCGGTCAAAAACGTCGCGCGCAATTTTGAATATAACGGTCATACCCTTAATACCTTGTTATCGCAGCGTAAAAATATCGTTAATCCGAAGTTTTGGCGCTTTGTACAAGATATATTGCAATTCAACAAGCAGCTGAAGCAGCTACGTCAGGATTTTGAAGCGGCTCGCAGCAAGGGTGAAGAGGTCGGGGTTTTTACTCAGCAGACGCTGAGCGATTATTTAGCCAGTAAACGTTACGGTAAGCTGTTTACTGATAACTATCTGCTGCCTATGGTATCGGCTATTTGGTCAACGAGCTTAGAGGAAGTGCAGGATTTTCCTTTAGTATTCTTCGCGCAGTTCTTTGATAATCATGGTTTGCTCGATGTAGTCAATCGCCCGCAATGGTTCACTATCAAAGGCGGCTCGAAACAGTACGTCAATAAGCTAGTGACACACTTTGTAAAAAAAGGCGGGCTAGTCCGAGTCAATTCGCCCGTGCAGTCTGTCACTCGTAATCAGACGGACGGTAAAGTTCACTTGGTCGTTAATAGTATTGATGATCATAATAACGTTAGCGAAAGCTTATGCTTTGATGAAGTGATTTTTGCTTGTCACGCTGATACTGCTTTGAAGATTTTGCAGGATGCGAGTGATGATGAGTCAGCAGTGTTAGGTCATTTTCGCTTTACCTCAAATACGGCGGTGTTGCACACTGATACTAGCGTACTGCCTAACAAGCCTTTAGCTTGGGCAAGTTGGAATTATTTGCTCGATGCCGATGGCAAGACAGATAATACAGGTAAGCAGTCTCAAGCGAAACCGGTGCTGACGTATCACATGAATATCTTACAAAGGCTGACTAAGCAGCATAATTATCTAGTGACTCTTAATCATAAGATTAACCCTGCACAAATTATCAAGTCGATTGATTATAGCCATCCAGTGTTTGATAAGCCGATGATAGAGGCGCAAAAACAGTGGTCAACCATCTCTAGCAGTGGTCTGCATACGCACTTTTGCGGCGCTTATTGGTTTAATGGTTTTCATGAAGATGGGGTGCGTAGCGGTCTGCGCGTTTGTCAGTCTTTGGGTAGCCATATTGATATTAAAGATGAGGTTGACGCCTGTCATTTGCCAGACAGTGAGGCTGCGCATACGCCCTTTGTTTATAAAGACATCCCGGTCAAAGCCGATCAAGCTGCTCGTAAGTTAAAAAACCGCCAACTACTAAGCGCGGATACCAATCAAGAGTTAGTAGAGTATCTTTCGTCGCTAGCAGCCAAGCCCGCGAGATCGACAAATAATAAAACTAAAAGGCGCGGTCTGTTGACTAGAGTGCTCAGCAGCAATGACCATAAATAAAAGAGAGCTTAATGCTTAAAAATGACCGTTCGTCTAATAGTAGATTTTCCCATCAACTGTTTCATGGTACAACGTGGCACAGTCGCCTATTACCGAACGTGCATAAATTTACTTATCCGTACCGTTATTGGGGCGTCAATATTACTGCGTTAGCAACAAATAGCGGTTTACCTGAAGTCGTTAGCTCGTGGTTTCAAGGTAACAATTCTAGTAACAGTCCTAATAACGCAAAATTTCTAGATAGATTACCTTTTAGTCAAGCAATCATAAAAGGGATACCGATATTTTCAGCGAAACACAAAGCGCTACAGCAGTTTTATGCTGATGATTATTTGCAAGGGTTAGAATTAACAACGCCAAATAAAAATACCTTCGACGATGTAACTACCGATGAAAGTACTGGTAAAAGTGTAAATGAGTTATTGCAACGTCTGACTTTTGTTTTCACTGAAAAAGCAGGAAGTAGTCCTACAGGCGATATTATTGGGCTAGTAGTTTGCCGTAATGTTGGTGTTTATTTCAGCCCAGTGAATTTTTATATTGGCTTTGATACCGAGCAAACGCCAACCCATCTGCTTGCGGAAGTCTCTAATACGCCGTGGGATAAGCGTCATTATTATGGTTTTTTACTGGACGGCGAGGAGACTGAGTTTTGCCATGATAAAGATTTTCATGTCTCGCCCTTTAACCCTATCGATCAGCGCTATCACTGGCAGGTCAGCGTAAAACCACACCGTTATAAATCCAGTAAAGCAGCTAATCATAAAGCTAAAAAAAACGATATTTTTGATATTCGTATAGCGATTAATATCAGTGATAAACGCGGTGAGGTGCTCAAAACCGGTATAAAGATGAATGGTGAGCCGATGACCCAAGAGAGCATCCGCCAAAGCTTAAAACAAAATCCGCTGATGAATTTCACTTCGCTGAGCCGTATTTATTGGCACGCTTTTAAACTTTACGCGATAAAGAAAGTCCCTTATATCAACTACGATGAAAAGCTAGCAGATAGCGGGCAAGCCACTAACGAATAAGCAATTACGACGTAACAGAAAAGTAAGCCAAAGCCAAGCCGTTTTCGAAGTTTAAATAGATGAGTTTTAAACATAGCAGTAAAGAGTAAAAGCAGTCATCAGCGATTATTGATAGCGACTATCTCGAATGGACAAAAGGATACCACAGCAATGTCAGCCCGACCAACCGACCGTCAGCCAAGCCGTAGATTAGAGAAAATCAATGCCCGTTTGAGTCAAACTTTAAACGATAGTTCGCTGTTGAAACCTATCAATAATGGGGTTAGTGCTTTAGCGAGAAAGGCGATATTTCAAGCACTAAAACGAGTGCAGTTCGGCGGTATTACCGTCATCGAAGACTATACGCAGCATGCGCAGACTCATAGCTTTGGTAGTCAAGCGCTCAATGTGAAAAGTAGCTCTGCTATCGGTCGCCACTCTTTGCACGTGACGCTGAGCATCCATGATATCAGCGTCTATCGTCAGTTATTATTCGGCGGCTCTATTGCGCTGGCCGATAGCTACATCGATGGCGAGTGGGATACCGATGATTTAACAGGTTTGATACGCTTAGCGGCGCGTAATCTAGCGGTACTTAATAAATTAGAAAATCGTTTTGCTGGTATCAGTAAAGCTTTTGAGAAGGCCAACCATCAGCTGCGTAACAACGATAAGTCAGGATCTAAATCCAATATCTTAGCCCATTATGATTTGGGCAACGATATGTATCAGCGTTTCTTAGATGAGACCATGATGTATTCCTCCGCGGTCTATAAGAATCCTAAAGCCACGCTCAGGCAAGCACAGCAGCACAAGCTTGAGCTTATCTGTCAGCGTTTGCAGTTGACTAGCGATGATCAAGTGATAGAGATCGGTACAGGGTGGGGCGGTTTTGCGATTTATGCCGCTACTCATTATGGTTGTCATGTTACCACCACGACGATATCCGATGCGCAGTTCGATGAAGCAAAGGCACGGGTACAAGCAGCAGGGCTAGAAGATAAGATAACTTTACTTAAGCAGGACTATCGTGAGCTGACCGGTCAATTTGATAAGCTTGTCAGTATTGAGATGATCGAAGCGGTTGGTTATGAGTATCTGCCCACCTTTTTTGCCAAGTGTAATGAGCTGCTTAAGCCTACAGGTCTAATGGTGCTACAAGCTATTACTTTTAATGATCAAAACTACCAAGAGTATGTCGACTCAGTCGATTTTATCCAGACCCATATCTTCCCAGGCGGTTGTCTGCTCTCCAATCAAGAGCTGAACAATCAGTTCACTCAGCAGACCGATATGGTCATCAAGCAATTACATGATTACGGTTTTGACTACGCGCATACGTTGCGAGATTGGCGTTTAGCCTTTATGGAGCAGTGCGAGGAAATTAAGGCGCTCGGTTATGACGAGGCTTTTATCCGTCTTTGGAATTTTTATTTCTGTTACTGTGAAGGCGGATTTTTAGAGCGTACCATTGGCGTCGTACAGCTAACTGCAGTCAAACCTGACAATATTGATATTTTACATTTCTCGAATTCGCCTACGTCGCATTCTCTTGACTCTGATAGTACTGATTCTAATCGTGATGAAAAAAGCGATAAGTTTATTGCAGATATTAAGATGCAAACGGCTTCTTCGAGTACGGATACCGCCACAGTTTAACAAATGAGCTATAGAGTAGCAGCCAAACTCTCTGCATCATGAGAATAAAGCGTTACTAAACTACAGTGCTACTAAAACCATTGAAATAAAAGGATGTCGTTATGGGTTATACGTTTGTTTATCTTGTTGCCGTTGCTATGTTTTTAGGCGTGGACTTCGTCTGGTTGTCAACGATGAAAGGACTATTTTATGAGGAGCGTATAGGTCATCTTTTAGCGGACGAACCCAATATGATGGCGGCTGCTGTGTTCTATATGTTTTATATCTTAGCGCTGTGTATTATTGTTCTTTATCCGCAGATAAAAGCACAAGCTTCTATTGGGCATATTTTTCTATTGGGTGGATTACTTGGCTTAATGGCTTATGGGACTTATGACTTTACTAATTTAGCATTATTTAAAGGCTATACGCTCGATACCGCTTTGGTAGATTTTACTTGGGGTGGTTTTTTAACCGGTACAGTGAGTGCTGGCACAGCTTGGTTGGCCTACCGTTTTGGCTGGCTGAATAAGGCGACTCCAGCTTAAGAGTTTGAGCCGTTTAACTATTTAAGCCATAAATAACAGCGGTTTAACTTAGGTTAAGCCGTTTTTTTTGTGTTTAGTGGATTTGCACTAGCTATCCACCTGCTGTATAAATGATAAACCAATTTTATAATGATTCTGTTTAATGACTAAGGACAACTATGGCTCAGTACAACACTAGCTCCACTGCAAAAAGAGCACCGCTCAATCACGAACTTTATATGTCGATATTGATGACCCCAGATATGGCAAACTTCATTGGCAATGTCCACGGTGGCGACTTACTAAAAATGCTCGATCAAGTGGCATATTCTTGTGCCAGTCGCTATAGCGGCAGCTATGTTGTCACGTTATCGGTCGATCAAGTGATGTTCCGCGAGCCTATCTATGTCGGCGAGCTCGTTACTTTTGCCGCTAGTGTCAACTACGTCGGCACCACCTCGATGGAGGTCGGTATCCGAGTCGAGTCAGAAGATGTGCGCGCGCGAACGATTCGCCATACTAACAGCTGCTACTTCACGATGGTCGCTATTGATGATAACGGCAAACCTACGCCCGTACCGCCGCTTGAGATTAAGAACGAAAGCCAACAATGCCGAGCCGATGCAGCATTAGAGCGTAAAGAGATGCGTATGCAAAGCTCACACCGTCCTAGTTGTGATATCAATAAAGAAGTTGGAGAGTTGACACGCACGGCTGAAAATACGCAGACCAACCCAGAATCTAAATAGCGTTATCAAAAGTTACCGCCAATTAACGGATGCGCTACTGTAAAATAATAAAGGTTAATTTATTCTAGGCGAGATAGTATAGATGCTAACTATCTTCTTTTAAGCTACGTTATAGAGTTCATTATGAGTTTGAAACCATCCGTCGCCAACCCACAATTACACCTAGGCGGTCCAGAGCTGTCGCGCCATAAGTCAAACGCGCAGAAGCCTGAACCAGATCCTGATAGTAAAGATAAAAAGTCTAGCTCGGTGATTACGGTTTTGATTGCCATCGGCGCTAATTTTTTGATCGCTATTGCCAAGTCTGTCGCCGCATTTATTACCGGTTCGGCATCTATGGTCGCGGAGGCTGCGCACTCATGGGCAGATACGGGAAATGGGGTTTTTTTATTAGTCGCTGAAAAAAAAGCAGTCAAACCCGCTGATAAAAGCCATCCTTTAGGTTATGGAAAAGAGGCTTATGTGTGGTCGATGATAGCGGCTTTTGGCGTTTTTATGGCAGGCTCCATCGTCTCTATTTATACGGGTATCACCGAATGGAATGCCCCAGAGACTGAGACCAATTACACCATAGCTTTCATTATTTTGGCAGTGGCTTTTGTGCTTGAGGGCTTCTCGCTTGTGCAAGCTTATTTGCAAAGTAAAAAACAGGGTGAGGCTTTAGAGGTTAGTGCTATTGGTTATGTGGTTGAGACCTCTAATCCGACTTTGCGCGGGGTGTTTTTTGAGGACTTAGCGGCGGTTACTGGTCTAATTATCGCGGCGGCGGCAATGGGTATGCATGTTTATACCGGACAGCCCTTTTGGGATGCGCTAGGCTCCATTATTGTAGGCATATTACTAGGCGCGGTAGCGATATTTCTGATCAGTCGAAACCGTGATTTTTTGGTCGGTCATAAGGTATCAGCAAGGATGCATTGCTATGTGCTAGAGGCGCTACTAAGCCACCCTGACATCGAGAGCGTCTCTTATCTACATCTAGAATGGGTCGGCCCGCAGAAGATATTTATGGTTGCAGCCGTAGACATCGTTGGTAATCAAAAAGAGCAAAGCATCGCACAAAAATTTGAAGCTATCGAAACTCAGTTGCGCGCCAATGAGCTGTTCCAACAAGCGATACTAACTTTGTCTGCGCCTAATGCTAAACCTCTAAGCCTTGCAAATGAGTCATAAAAAATAGCGGATGAATACGACTCTAGCCAGCTGAATTTAAATGACAGGCAACTTTAAAGTAGGAGAGGATATGCAATCATTACTCAAAAGTACCACAGTAGCTCTAACGTTGAGTCTAAGTGCGGTTACCTTGATGGCGGTGCCAACGCTCTGTGTACAAGCAGCAACCCCTACGGATAAATCGTTGAGGGAGCTAGTAGAGGTGACACAGTTAAACGAGACGATTAAGCAGATGTCTTCAAAAGATAGTATGCAAAAATTGGTCAATGATTCAATGATATCTAGTGTAGTATCTGATGATATCAATAATGTTCAACGCCAACAATTAATAGCAGTCATCTCTGATTATAGCAGTAGCATATTTGATGATGCCTATATCGAAACTATCAATGAAGCACAAATAAAGGCTTATATGAACGCCGCCAAGAAGTACTTTACTCAAGCAGAAGTAGACGCTCAAATCAACTTTTATAACAGTAAAGAGGGTGCAAGTATAATAAAAAAACAGCCTATAATGATGCAAGAGTATGCTGATGAGGTTAGAGCGATTACTACTGAGAAGGTAACTACTGAGATGAAAAAAGCTTTACCGATCATGACGAAAGAACTTAAGTCTCTAAAATTAGAACGGTAATTTAGAACAACCATAAATGATTGTCAAAAAAAAGGTCACCTAATAAGATGACCTTTTTATTTTATAAATTCTAAATTTATATTCAAATAAACTATTACTTCTTAGGCGCATTAGCACCGATGAACCAAGCATCTTTATCGATAGTACGGCTTACTTCCGTCAATAAGTCAGCCGTATCTTCATCGCCTGCATCACCAGCTGCATCTATACCTTCGCGTAGTGAGGCTGCAATAGTTTTATAACGGTTGGTTAGCTCACGAACGTGCTGCTCGACCTCAGTAATGTCAGTTGGATAAGTTTCTAAAATAGAATCTTCAACGACACGTTTAGAGATGCCATTAGCTTTACCACCAAGAATGACAATACGCTCAGCGACAGTATCAAAAGATTCCGTCAGACGGTCATAAGTTTCATCTAATAACTGATGCACACCGATGAATCCAGTACCTTGTAGATTCCAGTGGCACTGCTTGCTATCCATACTCAAATCAATCAAGTTGGCTAAGTTAGCATTCAATAGATCGACCATTTTTTTGGCAGTGTCATCATTTATACCGCTTGCATAACGTTCTCTCATAAATTACTCCATTTTTGGTTTTATTTAATTGTTATCTAATGACTGACTAGAATCTTAGACGCTTAGTTCGAGATCCTTAGTCAGCGTTTTCTTATCAACTTTCGATACTAATAATAGCAGCTTATTAGAAGTAGGGAACCCATGAGCGTTAGGCTTTATTAGGTGGTCATGTAATGGCTTTGTTAAGCATGAAAAGCTTTGTAAATATAATAGCTGAAACTAGCCTTATCGATAAACTTTGATTACTTAAGCCAGTCAATACTTTTAATTTAATAAAGCGTTTTAATGGTTTGTTTGTGATAACTCGTTCATGAGTCATGGTGAATTTTTGGTTTTGAGAGCCAGTAATTATGAGCTTTAATTGATGTCTTAATAAGCGATAAAAGCTAGCAAATAACCTTTAAAAACAGCGCTTAAGCCCCCACCTTGTTATAAACCTTACTTCTTATACTTATCCTTACAAACGTCAGGAAGAAAACTAATATGCGTATGCCCGAACCGCGCTCGTCGCGTCAGTTAAATCAATTGGCCACTCAGCTGCAAGGCGAAGCTGAAATCGTTGGCGTCAATGCGTCAGGAACACAAATATCAAGCCGTGCCTTTGAGATGGTCACTGACTTTGAGCCGGCAGGCGATCAGCCGCAAGCGATTGAAAAGCTCGTTAAGGGTATTAATGCAGATATGGATGAGCAGTTATTGCTTGGCGTAACTGGTTCTGGTAAGACTTATACTATGGCGAAGGTTATTAGTGAGTGCCAGCGTCCAACCATTATTATGGCGCATAACAAGACCCTTGCCGCTCAGTTGTATGGTGAGTTTAAAGCGTTTTTTCCTAATAATGCGGTGGAGTATTTTGTCAGCTATTATGATTACTATCAGCCCGAAGCTTATGTAGCGGCAAGTGACACCTTTATCGAAAAAGACAGCGCTATCAACGATCATATTGACCAGATGCGCTTGTCGGCGACGCGGGCATTACTTGAGCGCCGTGATGCTATTATTGTCGCCTCCGTCTCTTGTATTTACGGTTTGGGCGATCCTGAAAGCTATTTGAAAATGCTGTTGCATGTTGTGGTCGGCGATAAGATAGATCGCACGGCGACGATTAAGCGCTTGGTTGAGATGCAATATACCCGTAACGAGCTAGACTTTGGCCGTGGTACTTATCGTCTACGCGGGGAGCTACTCGATATTTATCCTGCCGAATCTGAGCAGCTAGCGATACGCGTGCATTTGTTCGATGATGAAGTCGAGAAGATCACTTGGTTCGATCCCTTAACAGGTAAGACCGTACGTAGTGTACCGCGCATTACTATTTATCCTAAGTCGCATTATGTCACTCCGCGGAATCGTTTAGAAGCCGCCACTCATACCATTCGCGAGGAGCTTGAGCCGCGTCTTGAGTATTTCCGTGATAACAATAAACTAATTGAAGCTCAGCGTCTTAAAGAGCGTACTCAATACGATCTAGAAATGATTCAGCAGCTCGGCTACTGTAATGGTATCGAGAACTACTCGCAGCATTTATCCGGTCGTCCATGGGGTGAAGCGCCGCCGACACTGTTTGATTATATCCCTGAGGACGCGCTACTGTTTATCGATGAGTCGCACGTTACGGTCTCGCAAGTCGGGGCGATGTATAAAGGCGATAGATCACGAAAAGAGAACCTAGTGAACTACGGCTTTCGTCTGCCAAGCGCGATGAATAATCGGCCGATGAAGTTTGAAGAGTGGGAACGCATCAAGCCTAAGACGATCTATGTCAGCGCTACGCCGGCACAATATGAGCTAGAGCATAGCGAACAAGTCGTTGAGCAAGTGGTGCGCCCAACCGGTCTGATTGATCCTGAGATTGAGATCCGTCCGGTACTGACGCAGGTGGATGATGTTTTATCTGAGATTACCAAACGCCGCGAGCTCGATGAGCGTGTACTGATTACCACTTTGACTAAGCGTATGGCGGAGGACTTAACCAGTTATCTCAAAGAGTACGATATTAAAGTCGCTTATCTGCACTCTGATATCGACACCGTTGAGCGCATGCAAATCATTCATGAATTACGTACTGGCGTGCACGATGTGTTAGTCGGGATTAACCTGTTGCGTGAAGGTTTGGATATGCCAGAGGTGTCATTGGTTGCCATATTTGATGCGGATAAAGAAGGCTTTTTGCGCTCTGAGAGATCCTTGATCCAGACCATTGGCCGCGCTGCCCGTCACTTAAACGGTAAAGCCATTCTTTATGCCGATCGTATTACGCCGAGCATGGAGAAGGCAATAGAAGAGACCGATCGTCGTCGCGAAAAGCAGATCGCCTTTAACATTGAGCACAACATTACTCCAAGAGGCGCGCGCCGTAGTGTCACGGATAAAATTGACACCGGCGAGGAGCTTGATGCCAATGATAATCAAGCGATTCCCGTTAAGAGTAATCTGCCGGATGTCGATATCAGTATCCTTAGAAGTCCTGATTTGCTGGCCAAAGAGATCAATCGCCTTGAGAAGCTGATGAAGCAGTTCTCCCGCGATCTGAAGTTTGAGGACGCCGCGAAGACACGGGATAAGGTGCTGGAGCTTAAGGCACATTTGATTTAAAAGAGAGTGAGATATTCAAGCGCTAGGGTAGAGCGGGGCAGCTTAAGCCTTACTAACCCTAAACGCAGATTTACACTTTTTACCTTAAAAGTCATAGTCGCATCTTGTAGGATAAGTTTATAAAGCGTTGTCTAATAAGTCATGAAAAACGGGCTTTTAAAAGGATGACTAAAACAAAAAAAGTATTTACAAGTTATTTTGTTCTAGGAGTATAACTGTAATGGATGTTAAAGCGTTATTTAAAAAAGGAATCGAAAAAGAGTTACTTGACGTTGATGATTATATTTTCACCCCTAAGCGTTTAGATATGACCGTTGATGAGGGAGAATTAAACTGTGTGCTAAATAGTGATGGTAGTGTTAATATTTTTTATAGCAAACAAGGCATTACTGACGTGAGAGCAGCGGCGCGCAAGCATCCCTTTACCGATTTTGAAACTGAGTTACATCACGGTATTTATGATGATGTCATTGAAGATCTAATCGATGGTGTTAATGAAATTATAAACACGCATTCTAAGTATTTCCGCCGTAGTAAAGTATTGCCTATGACGGCAGCTATCGGTCCTGATACCGTTATTACGAATGCTGATCAGCTTTAATTATTTAAGGCCATTATGTTAGGTTAGCATTGCGTCAAAAGTATCTATACAAAAAGGTGCGCTAAGCAATTAGTGCACCTTTTTTATTATAGTTTAAGAGTTTCTTATAGCTTAGTTTTAATACGTCCTAATTAAGCTACTTTTACTGTATTGGCTTTGTCTTTAGAGGCTAGAGCTGGTGAGCCGGTAATAGCTCGTGTTTGCGAACTATCTACCAAATGATTCGTTGATGTTTGCGTGACTAATCCTTTCGCAAAGCGAGTGCTATCGTTACGCTCTTTTAAGGTATCGGTATAGTACCATTCACAAGCAAATGCTTGCTCAGTGATATCAAGAAGCATATAGCCATGATCAACTTGATTAATAAATTTTTGATGCGGATTGGCTTCTGGGCCTGAATTCATCTCAGGTACAGCCAATGAGGTCAAAGCCGGACAGACGAACTCTACCGCCAGCGAGCCTTCTCCAGTGGCTGGATTGTAGCCGCTAATATCAAAAGGATTTTTGGCAACATCAAAAGCGAAGGAAGCATGATAGTCACCGGTGAGTACGACAGTGTTATCGATATTGTTATCTTCAATAAAGTCTAATAAACGATTACGTGCACTAGCATAGCCGTTCCAAATATCGCCAGAATTAGTTGCAGATGCTCCCATAAAGGGTGCCAAAATTACTTGCTGACCTAGCACCTGCCAAGTTGCGCCGCGATTTTTACCATCCATTAAGTTGAGATAGAGCCAGTTTTCTTGTTCAAGTCCGAGCAATTGGCGCTCAGGCTCATTACTAGCAGAGGCATCAAGCTTTTCACGGCCAAAGATACGGGTGTCTAACATGTTTAAATCAAATAGTTTGCCGAATTCAAAACGTCTATAAATACGCAGTTGACTATCTAGCTCATTGCTATCATCATCGCGAATCGGCATCCACTCGTGATATGCGCGCACCGCTGACATTTTGCGCTCTATATAGCTGCCTTTATTTGGAAAATGGAATCTAGCACCGCCCTTCCATGAGTTATCAGCGATTTCGTGATCATCCCAAACCGCGATAAACGGATGCTGACGATGACACTCTTGTAGATCGATATCAGTACGATAACAGGCGTAGCGTAGGCGATAATCTTCTAAGCTTATAATTTCATTCTCAGGGAAAATTGGGCGCTCGTCTTTTAAATTGTTGTCACGATAGAAGCCTTCTGGATACTCATAAATGTAATCACCTAAGTGAAGAACTGCTGAGATATCCGCTTGCTTAGCAATATCGGCATAACCATTAAAGTAGCCAAAGCCATAATTGGAGCAAGACACTACCGCCAAACGCACGCGATCAACTTCGCTTGCTGGCAAGTCAGCGTTAGGGATAGTGCGAGTACGACCGATAGGGGAGTCATAACCTAAAGCCTCAAACTGATAGTAGTAAGTGGTATTAGGCTTAGGTAACTTAGGATCTACTTTTACCGTAAAGTCGGTCTCAGCAGTCGCTCTGCTTTTGCCTCTAGCTACGACGTTTTGTAGCTCTGGATCAGTCGCAACGATATAACCAACAGGGATGCTAGCGGCGTTGATGCTACCGTCATTGGTAATGCGCGTCCATAGTATCACTTTATCTTGTAAAGGGTCGCCGCTGGCAATGCCATGGACGAAAGGCGCAGCGCCTTGATATCCTAAGTCATCTATTTTGTTTGAGTCGTTGTTTACCTTATTAAAGTCGTCTGAATCTGAGGAGCAAGCGCTTAGCTGAACCAACAGAGTTCCTGCTACAGTCGCTTGGCTGCCAAACTTTATAAAATCACGTCTTTTCATCTGTCTTCCTTGATATATCAGTAGAAATTCCATATCTCATGATAGATTAGATTTATTGCTATCAAAACTCTCTACTATCAAAAATAAGAATGCTTTATAAAAAAAATAGCTTATCCACAATTTATATGAATAAGCTTATTTAAGCAATTACTACGCTGACTTTATTTGAACAATGAAGGTGTTTATAACCGCTTAGCCAACGATGCTGCCGTAACAGCTCTGTAGCGATTTTGCGACGACTCTAGTGACCAATTGTGTACGGTAGCTTGGATCTATTGCCGCATTACCTAATTCAACGAGAGTCACTTGCTGCGGAGCTTGCTCACTAACGCAGCCGCAGACTCGAGATTTGAGAGCTTCTTCTTGCTTATCGCTCATCGCAGCGCTAGCAATACGCCACGCATTCTGGTTTTCGATTTGGCTGCGGCATTGGTTATCAATAGCGGCTTTAAAGACATTCATGCCGATCTCATTGGCGGTACCGATAGGATTGCCTGCATTATTATTAGCACCAGTAGAAGCGCAGCCTGCTAAAGCAAAGGCCGCTAGCATTGTAGTGGAGAGTATAAGTTTTTTCATCATTTAGTCCTTTAAGCTGAATTTATAGTAGGCAAAATAGCATGCCAAGCGCTTGATTGGTAGTAGTGAATACTTCATCAATCTATCTGCACAAATCGGTAATAAAAAACCAGCTAAGCCAAGCTTAACTGGTTACATTGTGGCAGACCCTAATGGTTTAGACGTTTTTGCTACTTTCTTTTTGCTGAATCTCTTTGGCAAGCTTATAGCAGTCCTCAACGTGGTCAGAAGCAATCTTCTTAAATATAGTGTAGCCCATCGTTGCCGCGACTAACTGCCCACCTAATGGAATGAACTTAGTGACTTGCTTGGCAGCAATACGACCACCAAACCCTTGAATCGTCTTTTTAACAATCCCGCGGGTGGCCATGAGTCCTGCAAAGTCGACAGTACGGTCTCTAATAGCACTCCAATGCACTTCGCGCGACTCTAGATCAATGGCAGATTTGCGGTCTTCGATCAAACCAAAACGCTCACTAATCTCAGGGATTAACTGCGTGAGCATACCCGCATCAACGGCGACATCAAAAAAGGGTACGGGAACAACCGCTACACCTGCTGAAAACTTCGCGCGTTTTTTGACTAATTTTAGACACTCCTTTCTTACTTGCTCGAGATCTAAATTAGGATCAATAGTGTTAGGGAGTTTTTCAGCTTTTGGCGTCGTTTTCATAAATTATCCTTATAATAGAATGAATAGTTAAAGGTAGAAACAAATAGTTAATTGATAGTTTAAGGAAATATCTGCGCCGTACAATCATAGCTTTGTAGCAAATTGCAGAAAAGTAGCGCGAAAATGCACGGTTTTTGTAACTGCTATCATGAGAATTACTCTAACTGATATGCAGCAGACCAGTTAAACTATGAGCAGAGTTGGGCAAAAATTAACATTGTGACCCTTCGCTAAAGCCAGTAGAATACCGCTATGCTAAATTTAACTCCTCGCTTTACTGGCACTCGCATTGACGAGCTGCCCACCGCGCTACAGCCGTTAGCCGCCCAATCTCTCACCCTTGCTCGGCTTTATGCCGGCCGCGGTATCATGCAGCCTGAAGAGCTTGAGACTCGTCTGTCAGGTCTGTTGCCCGCTGAAGACTTGCATGGAGTCACGGAAGCGGTGCGCCTATTAGATGCTGCTATCGATGCTAATAAACGTATCTTGATAGTAGGCGATTTTGACTGTGATGGCGCGACTAGTACCGCGCTGATGATGCGCGCGTTGACCAAGATGGGCGCGCAAGTTGATTTTTTGGTGCCAGATCGTTTTAAGTATGGCTACGGCCTAACCCCTGAGATTGTCGAATTAGGCATCAAGACTTATCAGCCTGATTTGATTGTCACCGTTGATAATGGTATCTCAAGTCATGAGGGTGTTGCGCGCGCGCAAGCGGACGGTATCACCGTGATTATTACCGATCATCATCTAACGACGAAAGCGACGCCGCCGGCTGAAGCGGTAGTCAATCCCAATCAATTGGACTGCACCTTTGCTAGCAAGGCGCTAGTTGGAGTAGGGGTAGCGTTCTATGTGTTAGGCAGGCTTGCTAAGCTTAGACGTGAAGCTGGCAAATCATCAGTGCAAGTCAGTCAGTATTTAGACTTAGTCGCACTAGGTACTATCGCTGATGTCGGCGTACTCGATAAGAATAACCGTATTCTTGTCCACCATGGACTAAACGCGATTCGTCAAGGGCGCTGCTGTATCGGTATTCTGGCATTACTTGAGCAAGCAGGGCGCGATCCCAAGCAGCTACATGCACAAGACTTTGGTTTTGTATTGGGTCCACGGATTAATGCGGCGGGACGCATGGACAATATGCGTATCGGTATCGAGTGTTTGCTTACCGATGATTGGGGTAGCGCGCAGCGTTTAGCGCATGAGCTTGAGCTACTCAATCGTAATCGTCGGCAAGTCGAAGGTGAGATGCGCGCGCAAGCTGATCAGATCCTGCAAGCTTTAGAAGATGAGAACGCTGCCGCTGATGCTATTCATGAAGAAGATTTGGAGGGTAGCGATGATATTATTATTGCTACTAAAGTGCAAAAAAAACCAGCCGTTGACGCTAAGCGCAGCCTCGTGCTTTATCAAGACGACTGGCATCAAGGCGTCATCGGTATCGTCGCTGGCCGCTTAAAAGAGAGTCACTATCGGCCTAGTATTGTCTTTGCTCCTGCGGATACCGAGCGTACGGGAGCTGATGACGCGATCAAAGGCTCAGCGCGTTCCATCGCTGGCGTACATATTCGCGATGCTATTGAGCAAGTGGCTGAGCGCAGCCCCGAGCTTATCACTCACTTTGGTGGTCATGCCATGGCGGCGGGCTTGACTATTAAGCGTGGTAATTTTGAGGGGTTTGTAGCCGCTTTTGATAAGGTAATGGAGGAGCTGGACCAAGAGATCTTTGCCGAGCAAAAATTTACCGATGGCGAGCTGCAAGCCAGCGACTTTAGCTTATGGTTTGCCGATGAGCTGGCTGAGGCCAGTATTTGGGGCCATGGCTTTGCCGCACCGATATTCGATGGCATATTTGAAGTATTGAGCTTTAAGATATTAAAAGATAAGCATCTCAAACTTTCCTTGCGCTATCCTGGTGTGCAGTATCCTATCGATGCCATTTATTTCAACTTCGATGCTGCTGCTTGGGATTACCGCGCTGAAAAGGTGCATATCCTCTTTGAGCTTGATGTTAACGAGTGGAATGGTAAACGTAGCTTACAGCTGATGGTGAAAGACTTGGTTTTAGTAAACTAAAATCTTAACGTCGCCACTCTAATGAAGGGAACTGCCAATCGTAGCGAATGGCTAACATACGTATGCTAAAGATGACACTCATAGCAGAGATGTCAGCAATCCAAACTGCAACCCCTAAATTATACAGGGCAAAGTACAAAACACCACCAGCTAAAGCGGCACTAATATAGATCTCTTGTTGTAGTACCAGCGGAATCTCATTACAGATCATATCGCGAATGATGCCACCGACAATGATCGTAATAACTCCTAATAGCAACGCTACTGGCACATTAGCATCCATGCTATCGGCAACTTTGATACCGATCAAAGTAAACGCTGATAGACCGATGGTGTCAGAGAGTTTTAAAAACTTATCAACCCTCTTTGAATTGGGGTGGAAAAATATCTGTGTCATTATAGAAGCTATAGTAATGACTGTCAGATAGCTCATATCAACCATCCAAAATAGCGGATGCCTATCTAAAATCACATCGCGCACGGTACCACCGCCAATGGCGGTGACAATAGAGACCAATAAACAGCCAAAAACATCGAAGTTTTTGTGCTTTGCCAAAATCGTTCCAGAGACGCTACACGCAACAATACCTATCATATCGAATAGATATAATAAAGAACGCGGGTCAAAGGTAGTGATTAGGGTAGCATCTAAAGCAATATTTAACATAAGCGCGGCTAAGTTATTATTGATATCAATCAACAAGACGAATAGAAGGCAGATGCCAGTCAAACTTTACCGCTAACATACGTACGGCAAAGATAACGCCGAGCATAATAAACTCGTTAAGCCCAGGGTTTAGACCTAAATAGTCGAGTAATAGATAAGTCACTGAACCGGCAACACTAGCA
This sequence comes from Psychrobacter sp. 2Y5, assembly GCF_051847375.1. Classification (NCBI taxonomy): domain Bacteria; kingdom Pseudomonadati; phylum Pseudomonadota; class Gammaproteobacteria; order Moraxellales; family Moraxellaceae; genus Psychrobacter; species Psychrobacter sp. 2Y5. The sequence continues at coordinate 113,130 of NZ_JBPYDA010000005.1, read as the reverse complement.
GAAATATAGATCTCACGTTGTAGAACTAAGGGAATCTCATTACAGATGATATCGCGTAGCATGCCGCCAATAATGGCCGTCCAAACTCCCATCATTATGGCAATCAGGGGCGACATATCTTGATGAAGGGCGACCTTAAAGCCAATGACGCTAAAGGCGGCAAGCCCTATGGCATCGAATAATCTGAGCGCATTATCGATCTTATGATATAGATGAAAAAATACTTGTAGGACAAGGGAGGTCACGGTGATAACGATGACGTAATTAAGATCGGTCATCCAAAACAACGGATGGCGATCCAAAGCCATATCACGCAAAGTTCCGCCACCAATCGCATTAACCATCGATACTAAAATACAACCGGCGATATCGAAGCCTTTATGCTGAGCGAGCAGGGTGCCCGCGATAGCGCAAGCAATCACCCCAACCATATCTAGTAGGTATAGTAAAATATCAGGGAAAATCAAATCATTAACCATTGTTATGTTTTTCCATGCTGACTGTTCTTTATGGTAAATGGCGCTTTGTGATGAGTGGTTGCTTATATTCTATAAAAATCGAGAGCTCGTTTTATGATTAGCCGTCTTTAGCAAACAGTATCAAGCCTAAAATGATGAGTCCAATACCTAACAGACCCATAGCTGAGGGCAACATATTACCTAGAAACAACATACCGCCCATCAAGGCAAAAATCACTTCGCTCGCCTGGGTGGAGTCGACGCCAGCCACTTCACTTGAAGTCACTGCACGCTCTCGCGCATAAAGAAAAATACTGGTCGCACCGACGCCAGCTAGTAGCGCCACTAGTAACGTGTTAAATAGCTGAGAGCCGCTTGGCGCCTCAGGACGCACTATAATGCCCAATAGTAGCCAAAATGGCAAACTACCCAACGTCATCAGCCAAACTTTATTAAAGGCATCTTGTAGTAAGTCCGTTTCAACAGCAGGAATGCGGCTGATTAAATGTTGTAATAAAGACGAGGGCTGATGGCTAGCCACAGAGTCGCTAGGGTAAGAATGATCGAGATTAGGGTCAATAGCGCTAGAGAGAATGGGTGCTTCATTGACTATCGGCTGTACCCTTTGCTCATAAGCGTAGGCCTGAACCTCGCGCATCTTAGCGGTATGCTGGCGTGAATTATAGGACACTTGCCAAACCAATTGATTACCAATCGGATAACAGAAAGCGGCTAGCAGGGCAGGAAGCGCCCCCAAAAGAATCATCTCGGACATGGAGGCGCTCGCTACTGTCTCCACCGCTGAAGCCCGCAGGCCTTCACTTAGATTAACTAATACTACCCCGATGAACACCAGTAACGCGTAAGCGATGAACTTCTTATCGAAGCGCTGCCCGAAAGCGAGTAGCACCAGTAAACTTGTAACCACCGTAAACATAAAAGTCGCGGCAACCACCCAACCAGCTACATGATCACCCGCGTAACAAATACCGGTATAAAAGACGCCGAAACCAATACTACCTGTGACACACCAAAAGCGCCAATGCTGAGCAAAGATGACGCTTAGCTCCTTTAGACGGCCAAAGCCATGTTGCATCGCGATAATGACGCTAAGCATTAACCACATAAAGGTATAACGTAGGCTAGCGGACCAAAACCAATGGCCGCCGGCACTACTCATTGCTTCATTTAGGATAAAGGTCGAGCTAAACAGTGCCCCTGCCAATAAGCCTAGTAAAATAAGTTTGACCATCTTGGCATCCTTGTGCGAGCTGTATGCTTTTTTTGGGACTCACTATAAGTGACTGAATACTATAGTAGTTGAAATAACGGCGTTAATAATCAAAGTGATAATAACCAGTTACAATAACCAATAGTAATCCAATAAGTAGAAGTCTAGGATTATAGGGGTCAAAACAGTAAAGGAAAGTGCAATATGATAACAAATAATCATGCCAAGCAATATATCAATGGAGAATGGATAGATAGCGGCGATAAAAAAGACACCATCAATCCCTCGACAGGTGACGTCTTAGGCAGTTACGTTGAAGGCGGCAAAACTGAGATGCAAGACGCTATCAAAGCGGCAAAAGATACCTTCAAAAATACCGACTGGAAAACCAACCGCGATCTGCGTTATCGAGTGTTGACCAAGATGGCAGATGCATTTGAAGCTCGTCAAGATGAGCTAGCAACTATGATAGCCAAAGAGAATGGTAAAGCAATTGGTGAGGCGCAATTTGAAGCCTCTTTTGTTATGCCTAATATACGTTTCGCGGCTTCTAAAATCTACACTGAGTTTGGTCGTACGGCGGAATGGTCGGCGGGCAAGTATTCTATCTTAGTTAAAGAAGCGATAGGGGTAGCGGGTATTAGCACGCCTTGGAACTCTCCTGCGGCGCTACTGATTCGCTCGTTGGCCCCCGCGTTGGCAGCGGGCTGCACGACCGTACTGAAGATGCCGGGACAAACGGCTCTGAGTAATGCGCTTATCATGGATATTATTGCTAGCGTAGAGGATCTGCCTAAAGGGGTAGTCAATATGGTTATAGGCGAGCGAGAGGCATTACAAACCTTAGTCGAGCATCCTGATGTACCGACCATTAGTTTCACAGGCAGCACCTCAACGGGACGCGCGCTAATGAAAGAAGGCGCAGATGAGCTGAAGCTATTTGGCCTAGAGCTCGGCGGTAAAACCCCGCACCTTGTCTTTGCCGATACTGACATTGATGCTTGTTTGCCAGTCGTTGAAAAAGCGCTCACGACCTTTACCGGTCAATTCTGTATGACTGGTAGCCGCATCTTAGTCCATAAAGATATCGCTGATGAAGTGCGCGACAAGTTATCCAAACGCTTAGAGAACGTCAAAGTCGGCGATGCGATGGATACTAGCAATGATATGGGCGCGATGATCGATCAAAATAACGTAAAACGTGTCGATAAGATGGTACAAGATGCTATCGATAAAGGTGCTAAAGTACTCGTTCGCGGTGGTCCACTCAATGATAGCCAACAAGCTAAAGGCGCGTTTTATCAGCCAACCTTGTTAGAAGTCGATGACAGTCAAGCGGATATCGTACAGCAAGAGGTGTTCGGCCCGGTACTAGTATTAGAAGTGTTTGAAAGTGAGCGCGAAGCGATTGAGATGGCTAATGCCACAGAATATGGTTTGTCTGCTTGTATCTGGACCAGAGATTTAGACCGCTCGTTCCGCGTTGCCCGAGAAGTGCAAGCAGGTACTATTTGGTTCAATGATTGGGCAGTGATGCGCGATGAGTTTGAGGAAGGCGGCTATAAGCAAAGCGGCGTCGGTCGCCTGCGTGGTCAGTCAACGCTTGAAGACTTTATCGAAGTTAAACACTTGGTGTTACAGTCTGGTGTGGTCGGAGAGTAACGAGATACTAAGCTAGGTGATGAAGTAATCAAAAATCCATTTTCAATAAAAAAGATGCTGAAGTCAGACTTCAGCATCTTTTTTATTACGGTAATGTATAAGAGTTATAGAGACTGTATAACTAATCCCAATAACAGGTCTAAATAACTAGTCTAAACGTAATAGCTCATTAACCGCTGTTTTTGCACGCGTTTGCGCATCGACTTTTTTGACGATGATAGCAGCGTATAGACTATGGGTGCCGTCCTCAGATGGCAAGCTACCGGGCACCACCACAGAACCTGCGGGTACACGGCCGCGATGAATCTCGCCAGTTTCGCGATCATAGATACGCGTAGATTGACCGATATAGACGCCCATAGAGATCACTGCGCCTTCTTCAACGATAACGCCTTCAACGATCTCAGAGCGCGCACCGATGAAGCAGTTGTCTTCAATGATGGTCGGATTAGCTTGTAGTGGCTCCAAAACACCGCCGATACCGACACCACCTGAGAGATGGACGTTTTTACCAATTTGCGCGCACGAGCCGACGGTCGCCCACGTATCAACCATTGCGCCTTGATCGACATACGCGCCGATGTTGACATAGGACGGCATCAGTACCGCGCCTGCTGCAATGTAGGAGCCTTTACGAGCGACGGCTGGTGGTACGACTCGTACGCCTGCTTCCTTGAACTGAGCTTCACTCCAATCGGCAAATTTCGTCGGCACTTTGTCATAAAACTGCACATGCTCGCCGGCTGCTTGCACATAGTTGTCATTGAGACGGAACGAGAGTAAGACGGCTTTTTTCGCCCACTGATTGACCACCCATTCGCCATCCTTTTTTTCAGCGACGCGCAGGCTACCGTTGTCTAATTGCTCAAGCACTTGCTCGATAGCATCACGGACATCCTGCGGCATATTGGCTGGGCTGTACTCGTTACGGTTTTCAAAAGCTTGTTCGATCGTTTGTTGTAATGACATAAAAGTTCCCAAAATTAATAATGTAAGTTAAATGAATTTAAATTTTATAGTAAAGGTTCAACCCATTAATCTGCTGCTTATAGGCTAAAAGTTAGCTGCCGTATTGTCGCTAATTTTATGTCTTTTAGCAAATCACTTACTTATAGCTAGCTTAATATAAAAATGACCATGCAGACGTATCTGTTTTATTTCATAGCGACTATATAGCGTGTGAATAATGATTACTAGACTTTGGTAGCATGGCTATTTATCCAGTCTAAAATATCTTGATAGACGGCTTTTTTCTCTAACTCATGGAGCGGTTCGTGGCGCATATGTGGATACAGCTTAACGTCTACCTGATTAAAGTTTTGCTCATTTAAGCGGTTGACCACTTTGCGTACGCCTTTGCTCATATTACCGACAGGGTCATTTTTACCGCTGACAAATAGCATCGGAAAGTCTTTGTTAATAGTCGCGGCCCAATTTTTGTTTAGACCGGATTCCATTAAGTTAAATAGCGTTAAATAACCGTTATTGGTAAAGTCGAAACCGGTTAAAGGATCGGCTTCATAAACCTCAATACTGGCTTGGTTTTCGGTCAGCCAAGCAAACTGTGAGGAAGAAATACGGTTATCAAGTTTACTATTGAAGATTTTATTCATAATGTTAGCAAACACCGCATTTGGTTTTTTAGGAGCGATTTTGGCAAGCCATTTATTGATAGGCAAAATAACTTTGGCTAATGGATCAGCATCAGCGCTACCCATCAAAATAGCGCCTGTAAAGTTATGAGCGTGATGCTTCATTACTGTACGTACGATAAACGAGCCCATCGAATGACCCATAATGAAGTGCGGAACATCTGGATGCTTCGCCTTTAAACTATCTGCCATGATAATCACATCTTTTAATAAAGACTGCACCGGATGCTCTTCACCAAAGAAGCCAAGCTCGCTCTCTGACTTAACCGTTTTGCCATGACCGAGCTGATCATAGGTGGCGACAGCGATACCATTATCTGCTAAGAACTGCGCAAAGTCGCTATAACGACCACTGTGCTCCGCCATACCGTGAACGATCAATAGAGTCGCTGTGATCTGAGTCTCGCTATCTGTCGGCTCAAAAAAAGTATGATGCAGATAGTGGCTAGTATTCGATGAGGTAATTTGCTCGGTAGTACTCATAGTAGTGCTCATATAAAGGTCCTTGATGAGTTTAATAAATAAAAATATAGTTTTTTATCAGTTTACTGCGCGCTTGAGTCTGGTGTGGCGCGGTCATAAATGGTTCTGCCTTCCTTGATAGTCCTTACTACTTCTATATTACGGATATTATCCGCTTTTACCGTTAAAGGATTATTATCCAAAATGACTAAGTCGGCAAGCTTACCGACTTCTAAAGAGCCTTTAGAGTCCTCTTCAAAGTACTCATAAGCGGCATTAGCAGTAATTGCTTTTAGCGCTTGATAGGGGCTGGCGCGCTCATCTTTACCGATAATTTTGCCGGTGCGTGATGTGCGATTGACCGCTGTCCAGACAGAGAATAGCGGATCAATAGGGGTCACTGTGTCATCAGAATGGTTGGTGTATATTAGTCCCATGTCATCAGCAGTCGCAATAGGGCTTAAAAAGTTCGCTCGCTTAGCCCCTAAGTTTTTGATATGGACATCACCCCAAAAATAAGCGTGATTGGTAAAAAATGACGGCAGCATCTTATACTTTCTAAACGCCTCTAGTTGATCCGGACGCGCAAACTGCGCATGGATGGGCACAGTACGGCGGTCTTTATCAGCCGCTTGGCCGGTTTTTTTGATCGCATACTCATGCGCCTTGAGAATCATATCGGTAGCGCCATCACCATTATTATGGATAAAAAGCTGATTGTCCCGCGCGTAAGCTTTAGCAAACATCTCATTCATCTCATCTTGGCTGATACTAGGCAAGCCGCGGCAATCACTCTCACAATCCGCCACCGGGGTTAGATAAGGCTGAGTAAAATAAGCGGTTTTGCCTTGCGGGGAGCCATCGGCAATAATTTTGGTGCCTTGGACTTTAAAGCCATTTTGGTACCTTTTCCAAACAAAGTCTTTATCGGCTAAGTTCTTATCTAAATCACTGACGCCTGCGAGTGAGACTAAGTCGATCTTTAATTTGCCCGCATCCGCTTGTGATTGAAAAAACTCAATCGCATCACGCGTGGTTGAGCCATCTTGCGCAGTAGTGACGCCATTACTCGCATAGTAATCTTGGGTTTGATCAAAAAATTCAGCTTGCTTGGGTGTCAGCTCTTTGAGAAGCACATACATAAACGGGTACATCGCGGTTTCTTGCACTAGACCATTGGGCTCATCAGAGCCTTTAACGCGAGCGATATTGCCGCCTTCTGGCGCTTGGCTATCGGCAGTGATATCCATCGCAGCTAGGCCTTTAGAGTTCGCTACGCCCATATGTCCACTGGTATGCTGCAAATAGACGGGATTATTTGGGAGTACGCTATCGATTTCCTCTTTGGTCGGATGACGGTCCTCGGCGAGTTGCGTCTCATCATAACCCCAGCCATATAGCCATTCACCATCAGCGATATCATTATCTTCCTTATAATTTTTGAGCACTTGTAGCATTTTATCGATACTATCGACATTGCCGACAGGCGGCGGATTAAGGTCAGCTTGGCCAAAGGTATTAGAGACCATACCAAAATGGCTGTGCGGATCGATGAAACTAGGCAATAAAGTTTGGTTTTTTAAGTCAACTTGAACGGCATTTTTATATTTTGCTTGCGCCGCATTTAAGCTACCCACATAAGCGATTTTACCGTCTTTAGTCACTAGCGCTTCAACCATGTCAGGGGTATCGCCTGCCATAGTGATAATATCACCATTATAATAGACGGTCGCCGCCGACTCTGCAGATGCTTGAGCGGTGCTATTTTCTGTGAGGGTATTATCGATTGAGCTGCAACCGATTAGGCTTGCTAGAGCCATAGCTAGTAGGGTTGGTTTACCCAAGCGAGCTATCATTAGTGACTGCGACATTATCTTATCCTTAAAATTATTCTTTGTATGTTAATTACCAAACATTTTATCCATCCTACAATAGACTGACTTAAAGTGGTATTAACTTATGTTTTAATCTCAGCGGTCTCTTCTAATAAAAGCGTAAACAATGAAAAAGCTACTGATTAAAAAGCATCCTACCAAAAAACTACTGCTCGCTGGAGCAGGGCACGCACACATTGGCTTGCTACGCCGGCTTGCAAATAAGCGCTTAGATGATCTAAAAGATATAGAGGTAAGCATTATCACTGAGCAGCCGCAGACGCTTTATTCTGGTATGTTGCCCGGGTGGATGGCAGGACATTATGACCTTCGCGACATCAGTATCAACATTACTGATCTGTGCAAACGCGCCCGCGTGACGCTAGTACAGCGACCAATCGTCGCCGTCGATGCTGATAAAGAAATTGTCACTACTGCTGAAAAAAAGCATTTTCATTATCAGATGCTATCGCTAAATACGGGCGCTGATACTGATATGACTTGGCTTGACACTGATGCCCTAGCAGATGAATATTTAGAAAATACAGTCATTCCCGTACGACCAATATTCAATTTCGTCGAACAGTGGCAACAGATCCTTAAGCAAGCTAAGCAAACGAGCTCTTATAAAGTTGCCGTAGTGGGTGCGGGCGCGGCAGCAACGGAGCTGGTGATGGCAGCACAGTTTGCCTTACAGCAAATTAATGCCAATCATCAAGCTTGTCTAGTCTGCGGTGAGCATTTACTCTCAGACTTTGATGCAGGCTTTCGCTCTCGCGTCATTAAACAATTACAGCGCCACAATGTTAAGATTATCTATGAGCGCGCTGAGAGTTTAGCGGATGGGCAATTAATAATGTCTCAGCAAACGCTAGCTGCCGATGCGGTCATCGCCGCTACAGGAGTGATGGGCTCTGCTTGGACTGGTCATACTAATTTGGCTACAGTGGATGAAGGTTTTATCGCGGTCAATGATAAACAGCAAAGTATCTCGCATGACAATGTCTTTGCCGTAGGTGACGTGGCGACTCGCGTGGATCGAGAGATGGCACATTCAGGCGTGCATGCGGTATTTGGTGGCAAAGTGGAAGCCGATAACTTACTGGCCTATTTAGCAGGGGATAATTTAAAAAGCTATCAACCTAAAAACCGTACTTTGTATTTGCTCGCTTGCGGTGATAAATATGCTATTGGCAGTTGGGGTAGCTTTAGCGTAGAAGGACGCTGGGTCTGGTGGCTCAAACGTTATATCGACAAGCGTTTTGTTAACTCTTATGAGCAGAGTTTGTAGTAATGATATCAGCAATACCGATTTACGAAACAATAGTTTAGCTGCCATTGATTGTTTAGTTACACTGACTATCACCCCGCGTCACAATAGAAAAATTAAATAGTGTAATAATAAATGAGTTATCACTCAAAAAAGCTATTTATCTTTAAAGTTTTCCTATATTCTGCTTGTATACGCAGCAAATACTAAAGATTAAAACGATCATCATCCAAAGGCCACACGCTATGAAATCAACTATTGAACTGCTTGAACATACGGACTTTCCTGCGATTAAGAGGCGTAAGCTGACGACATTGCAAGTCAATATGGGCTATCTATGCAATATGTCTTGCGTCCATTGTCATGTAGCTGCCAGTCCTTATCGTACTGAGATGATGTCACGCGAGTTAGTTGAGCTGATATTAGAAGTATTACAAGCGCAAGAGATAGATACGCTTGATCTCACAGGCGGCGCGCCAGAGATGCATGAAGATTTCAAATACCTAGTAAAAGAAGCTCGCGCCTTAGGGGTTAAAGTTATTGATCGCTGTAATCTAACGATTTTGATGGAAGAGGGTTTTGAGGACATGGCGCAGTTCTTGGCGGATAATGACGTTGAAGTTGTGGCATCACTACCTTGTTATTCATTAGAGAACGTTGATAAGCAGCGTGGCAAAGGCGCGTTTGATGATAGTATCTTGGGTCTTCACAAGCTAAACACTTTAGGCTATGGACGTGCTGATACAGGCTTGACTTTGAATCTAGTATATAACCCCCAAGGCGCGACATTACCCCCCAATCAACAGATGCTCGAAGCTGATTATAAGCGTGAGCTCAAAGAACATTTTGATATCGAGTTTAATCAACTGTTTGCGCTAACTAATATGCCGATTCAGCGTTTTGGCGCGGTATTGTTAGCCAAAAACGAGTTTCACCCTTATATGGATCTGCTCAAAGATAATTACGACGCTGATAATTTAAAAGAAGTCATGTGTCGCTCGACCATCAGTGTCAACTGGTTAGGTGAGCTGTTTGACTGCGACTTTAATCAGCAACTTGAGATGCCCGTACCCAATAAGTCACGTCGACATCTACGTGATCTGCTTACTGAAGACTCTACAGGCGACGCGATAGCTATCGGCGATCATTGTTATGGCTGTACTGCAGGGCAAGGCAGTAGCTGCGGCGGCGCGCTAGAAGAGGAAGGCCAAGAACATAAACAAGACGATAAAATTGTAGATTCGGCGGTTTAAAGTTGTTAAATAGATACCTTATAAATTTTGTAATTTACTTTTACTACACTCGCTTTATTCCGTCTACACAGGACAATATTAGCTTATGAAAAAGATTTTAATTGTCCTCGTGGTTATCTTAGTCATCGCTGGTTTCTTCTTCTTTGGTTTCGATGATTTATTGACCCTAGAAGGTATTCAGTCGCGCTTAGGACAGTTCTATGAGTGGCGCAACCAGTCGCCACTATTGGTAGGCGGGTTATTCTTTTTAGCCTATGTATTAGTCGCCGCATTCTCATTGCCAGGCGCGGCTATCATGACTTTGCTCGCGGGAGCCTTGTTTGGTCTTTGGTGGGGGCTATTATTAGCTTCCTTTGCTTCTAGCATTGGCGCGCTATTTGCTTTTCTTGCTTCTCGTTATCTACTACGAGATAGCTTCCAAAGTAAGTTTGCTAATAAGCTCAAAAGTATCAATACAGGTATAGAAAAGGACGGCGGCTTTTACTTATTTACTTTGCGTCTATTGCCATTGTTTCCCTTTTTCATCGTCAATATCTTGATGGGTTTAACCACTATCAAGGCGTGGACTTATTATTGGGTTAGTCAAATAGGCATGCTGGCAGGGACTTTTGTCTACGTCAACGCTGGCGTGCAACTTGCGCAAATTGAAAGCCTTGGAGATATTATCTCCCCAGCGTTATTGGGCTCATTTGCGTTACTGGCGATATTTCCCTTATTAGCCAAAAAAGTACTCGATTGGTACAAAGCTCGCCAAGTTTATAAAGGTTGGAATAAGCCTAAGACCTTTGATCGTAATATGGTAGTGATCGGCGCGGGAGCAGGCGGACTGGTGTCTTCTTATATCGCCGCTACGGTAAAGGCTAAAGTTACGTTGATTGAAGCCAATAAGATGGGCGGTGACTGTCTAAACTATGGCTGCGTGCCGAGCAAATCGCTGATTAAAAGCGCAAAAGTGGCGCACAACATGCGTCATGCTGAAGAGTTTGGTCTACAAAACGTCGAAGTCGATTACAACTTCAAAGCCGTTATGAGCCGTATCCAGCAAGTAATCAAAAAAATTGAACCCAATGATAGTGTCGAGCGTTATACGGGTCTTGGCGTCGATGTGATCAAAGGCTACGCCACTATCATTGATCCGTGGACGGTTGAGGTTAAAGATAACGATGGTCAAGTACAGCGCCTTACCACGCGCAATATTATCATCGCTGCCGGTAGCCGACCTTTTATACCGCCGATTGACGGTTTAGAGACCGTTGATTATCTGACCAGTGATAATTTATGGGAGAAACTCAGCCATCAATCCTCGCCGCCTGAGCGCTTAGTCATTATCGGCGGTGGGCCTATTGGTTGTGAATTGTCACAAGCTTTTGCTCGGCTGGGCTCAAATGTGACTCAAGTTCAACGTGGTGCGCAGCTGCTTAATAAGGAAGATCAAGAGGTGGCTGACTATGCCAAAGAATGTCTAGAGGCCGATGGCGTACAAGTGCTACTTAATCACGATGCGGTACGTTTCACACGCGATAGTGGTGTTAATAAAGAGTGTTCAGTACAAACTTTGACAGTAAAAGACAAGCAAGGAGTAGAGAGTACTCTGGAGTTTGATGCTTTGATACTGGCGGTCGGTCGTGAGGCTCGTACCACAGGCTATGGCCTTGAGAACCTAGGCATAGATACTGAAGGCACTATCGTTACCAATGACTACCTACAAACCAAATTCCCTAATATCTTAGCAGCGGGTGATGTTGCAGGCCCTTATCAGTTCACCCATGTGGCCTCGCATCAAGCTTGGTATGCAGCGGTCAACGCATTGTTTGGCGGTCTTAAGAAGTTTAAAGCGGATTATCGCGTGATTCCTTGGGTGACCTTTATCGATCCTGAGATCGCTCGGGTTGGTCTTAGTGAAACTGAAGCCAATGAGCAGGGTATTGAGTTTGAAGTAACTCGCTATGATATTAGTGACCTTGATCGCGCGGTCACCGAAAGCCAAGCGACAGGTTGGGTAAAAGTTTTGACCGTGCCTAATAAAGACAAAATACTAGGCGTGACTATCGTCGGCCATAATGCTGGCGAGCTGCTAGCAGAATACGTGCTGGCGATGAAACATAACCTTGGACTCAATAAAGTACTCGGCACGATTCATACTTATCCCACGATGAGTGAAGCCAATAAATATGTAGCGGGCGAGTGGAAGCGTAATCATGCCCCAGAGACTTTACTCAAATGGGTAGAGAAATATCATCGATTTAAACGGAGTTAAATATGAGCTTATTTAAAAGCACTATTAGTTTTTCAAGCAAGCGTTTATTAACTAAGACAGCAGTCGCGACTTCAATATTATTGGCTAGCATGGCAAGCTATGCCGACTTTAATCATAGCGCTTGGGACAGTTTGTTAAATAAAAACGTCACGATGACCAATGGAGGCAAAGCCTCAGTCGTTAATTATAACGCTATGAAAGCGGATCAAGCTAAGCTTGATAGCTACCTGGCAGCGATTGGCAAAGTTAGTCAAGCACAGTTCAACCGTTGGAGTAAGGATGAGCAATTAGCCTTTTTAATCAACGTCTATAACGCAGGCACCGTAGATTTAGTGCTAACCAAATATCCTAATATCAAATCGATTAAAGATATTGGCGGGATTTTTAGCTCGCCTTGGAAGCAAGATTTTGTCACCGTACTGGGTAAAAAACGCTCGCTTGATGATATTGAGCACAACCTGATTCGCGGCTCTGGGCGTTATAACGAACCGCGTATTCACTTTGCGGTAAACTGTGCAAGCATTGGTTGTCCTGCATTATTGGACGATGCTTATACGGGTAGTAAACTGGATAAGCAGTTGGAGCAAGTCACCAGTAAATTCCTCACCGATAGCAGTCGCAATAGACTCAAAGGTAATACGCTTGAGGTATCGCCAATTTTTAAATGGTATAAAGAAGACTTTGAGAGCAATTGGCGCGGTACCAAAGATTTAGAAGGATTTTTGGCTCGCTATAATTCCTCCTTAGGTCTCAATAAATCACAAACGGCTGATTTAAAAAATGGCAAAACTAAGATTAGCTATACCGATTATAATTGGAATTTGAACAAAAAATAATGGCAATAATAAGCAAAAGTAAGAGTACGGCTAACTATGACGGCTATTGCTAACGTTACTATCATTATCCCTATACTCAATGAGGCAGACAATCTGCCTTATTTGTTTGCCAATATTTATAATCTCAATCCAGCCCCGCAGCAAGTGATCTTGGTTGATGGTGGCTCAAACGATGATTCTCTTCGAATGGCTAAAGATATGGTCAAACAGTTGACGCCGAATAATCATAAAACTGATTGGCAAATTATTGAGTCTAAAGCCGGACGCGCGCGCCAAATGAATGCAGGTGCAGCGTTAGCCACCAGTGACATCTTATTATTTTTGCATGCCGATACTAAGCTACCAACTCAAGCTATATATGAGGTGATGACCGCTACAAAAAACTCAGAGTGGGGTCGTTTTGATGTCAAGTTAAATAGTCGTCAGCCGATGCTTTGGCTGGTCAGTCAAATGATGAATTGGCGCTCACGGTTCACTAGCATTGCAACTGGCGATCAAGCTATTTTCATCAAACGTACTCTGTTTGAGCAAGTCGGTGGCTATCCTAAGCAAGGCTTGATGGAAGATGTCGAGCTGTGTAAACAGCTTAAAGCAATTGCCAAACCTGCTTGTCTAAAAACTAAGGTGATAACTTCAGCAAGGCGTTGGCAGCAGCATGGTACGTGGCGGACCATTATTCTCATGTGGCAGCTGCGCTTTGATTATTGGCGCGGCATATCAGCGGATAATATTAGACAACGTTATTATAAATAATAGAAAACTTTTAATATGACTCAAAAATCACAAACTTGTATTATCCTATTCGCTAAATTTCCAGCTAAGGGTAAAGCAAAAACCCGGCTACAACCCGTGCTTGGTAGTGAAGGCGCGGCGATGATGGCACGTAAACTACTTTTACATAGCGTTGAGCAAGCGCTAGCAACGGGATTTGCGGTTGAGCTAAACGTCAGTCCGGCACCAAGCGATCCCTGTTGGCAAACGCTAGATTTACCTAAATCATTGCTGTGGTCAGCGCAAGCGGATGGTGATTTAGGTATGCGTATGCTAAGCGCCAGTCAGAATGCGCTAGATAATTTCGAACAGGTGCTTTTAATAGGCAGTGATTGTCCTGATTTAACTGCTGAGCGGATTAAAGATGCCGCGAAGCAACTTGAGCAACATGATATAACGCTGATTCCAGCCTTTGATGGCGGCTATGTTTTGCTTGGCTTTAAACAAGTAAACGCGCAGCTGTTTTCAAACATGACATGGAGCGTCAGCGATGTTGCCGAAGTAACCGAGCAGCGCATTAAAGATTTGCGCTGGTCATTAGCGCGTATGAAGCCTTTGCCTGATATCGATGAACCTAAAGATTTGCAGTATTTACCTAGAGGTTGGCTTGATGATTATAAAGCCACAGCCTACAACGACTAAAAAGCCATTAACTATTTGATGGCTTTTCCTGTTTAGAAAACCATCATAGTTAAGGCAATAACGCACTAAGCTTCGTCTTAGTCTCCTCGCTCATCGCTTCAACTGGCGTTACTAACGCTTGCGCTAAAGCCGTATGAGCAATAGAGTCGGGCTGTTCGCTGGCGAGTAAAGCCACAGCTTGTTTGACAACTTGCTGCGCGTTATCGGCATTTTTCATCAGGTTTTGGATCGCGTAATCGGCGCTGACATCTTCCTCGTTTGGGTGCCATGAGTCAAAATCTGTTACTAGCGCCAGCGTTGCGTAAGCCATGCTCGCTTCACGCGCAAGCTTAGCCTCTGGCATATTCGTCATGCCAATGATGTCGGCGTTCATTTGGCGATACCACTGCGACTCAGCGCGAGTAGAGAATTGTGGTCCTTCGATACAGACGTAAGTCGCTTTCTCATGACATTGTCCTTCATGGATACTCGCTTGAGCATACGCGCGATTGAGCACCTCACTGACAGCAGGGCACAAGGGATCTGCCATCGCTACATGCGCCACCGCGCCCTTACCAAAGTAAGTGCTAGCACGATGCTTAGTCATATCGATCATTTGATCAGGGATGACCATATCTAACGGTTTGAGGTGTTCTTGTAGTGAGCCCACTGCCGAGACTGAAATCACATAACGCACGCCTAGGGTTTTTAGTGCATAGATATTAGCGCGGTAGGGCACTTTAGAAGGGGTGAATTTATGCCCTTGACCATGGCGGGTCAAAAAAGCAACGGTTACGTCGCCCAGCTCTCCTAAGACTATATCGTCAGAAGGTTTACCGTAAGGCGTTGATATACTAACGTTGCGTTTATTAATTAAGTCTTGCATTTGATATAAGCCGCTACCGCCGATGATGGCTATGTCAGCGGATAAATGGCCGGTGTCTTCTACTAAGGTTGAAATCATATTAGTCCCAGATGGAGGAGTTAAAGAAACGAATAGTTTTGACTATTAGTAGCGTTTGTTTCTCAAAATAAAACAGCGCTTAAAATACTAAACCTAGCGTTTAGAGATAACCATTAGCTTCTCGTAACTCTTTTATACATTCCTTGAGCCAGCTCCTTAACCACCATAGTTTGACTCTGCACAAAGCCCTCATATTTCGGTAAATCATCCTCTACGTCCCTAATACGGCGATTATAAAACAAATGCATAGTCGGCTCAGGCAACGCCGCTTTATTAGGATAATTATCGGTAGGAATTAACACAAGATTACCGCCCACAGCCGTCTCTATACTTGGCTTATGACAGCGTTTGCATAATCCACGGCTGATATTCGGCGGCATCTTCCAGCTACGAAAGCGTGTTTTATCTATCTCTAATTCGCTAAGATCTGACTTAAGTAAAACCGTAACATCATTATAAGCCTTACCGGTATAATCCTGACAGATAGTACAGTGGCAGATAAAGCGCGCCATAGGAGTATGGTTAATGGTATAAGTATTGCTATAGCAGGAGCAAGAGCCTTCTTGCGGCGTGAATTCTTGGCTCATGGGTTAATCCTTTTTTATGAGTTTTTAAAGTAGGCGTTGGTATTTTTTATTGATACTAATATAGCACTACATTAATCTGCGAGTGTATGCGCTTTGAGTAGCGTTTATACAGACAATTATAAAAAAAGAGACCGTAATGGGTCTCCTTTTTGTTTCAATTTATAGCTATTTTAGCAGCCAAGCTTACCTTCAGCTTCGAGCGCTTTTTTACTACGAATAGGCGCAGGGCAATCCTCACCGTAGTACTGACGATCGGCAAAGTAGCTTGAGCGTACCATCGGGCCCGCCCAAATGCTAAAGAAACCAATCTTTTTGCCATAATCCATATAGCGCTGAAACTCATCAGGATGCACATAACGATCGACTGGTGCGTGGTTCTTACTTGGCTGCAAGTATTGACCGACGGTAATCATATCGACATCGTGCGCTTTGAGATCGTCAAGTAGCGCATAAACCTCTTCTTCGGTCTCACCAAGTCCGACCATAAAGCCGCATTTGGTGGCGATATCAGGACGACGCTCTTTATAGATCTTTAGCAAATCAAGCGAGTGTTGATAATCAGAACCAGGACGGAAAGCTTTATACAGACGCGGTACCGTTTCGATATTATGATTAAAAACGTCGGGTGCGGTTTCGGTTAATAAATCTAACGCAACATCCATACGGCCACGGAAATCAGGGACTAAGATCTCGATCAAGCAATTTGGACTCAGCGCTCGTGATTCATTGAGTACTTCTACAAAATGATTGGCACCGCCATCTTTTAGATCATCACGATCCACAGAAGTGATTACCGCATATTTAAGCTCAAGCCCTTGAATAGTCTCAGCAGTATGACGCGGCTCATCTTTATCGAGCTCGTTGGGGCGACCATGACCGACATCACAAAACGGGCAACGGCGAGTACATATATCGCCCATAATCATAAAGGTTGCGGTGCCGTCACCAAAGCACTGTGCTAAGTTTGGGCAAGCGGCTTCTTCGCAAACGGTGTAGAGCTTTTGCTCACGCAGCTTGGCTTTGATGCGAGCTACCTCGGCAGGGGAGGACATTTTTACTCGAATCCAATCTGGCTTTTTTTTGGCCTCGACGGTTGGGATAACTTTAATTGGGATACGAGCAACTTTATCGTAGCCGCGTAGCTTTTCGCCTTGAATGGCTTTTTTGGGTTTTACTCTTGGTGCAGGAACATGGGTTTGTACGGCAATAGTCATAATCAACTTATCTCTTAACCCTTTATACCTTTAAGTCTTTAATAATGAATAAGTCTTTAAAAATAAGGGTTTTAGTCATGATTAGAAGGGTTTGGCAATGGCATAATTATAGCAGAGATTTGCTTGGGTTTTTATATAATGTTCCAAGCAAAGACAAGGCTTGTGAAAGAGCTATTTCTCTAAATTAATGCCCATCTCATTAAATACTTCGATAGCAGCGCGAAACGCTTCTTGGGTGGCAGGCGCGCCGCAGTAGGGTAGGCTGTGCATCAGCACTTCGCGAATCTCAAGGGGACTTGCACCGTTATTAATAGCGCCGCGTATATGACCTTTTAGCTCGGTCGGACTCTTTTGTGCAACCAAAAAACCTAAGGTAATTAAAGAGCGATACTTACGCGGTAAGACGTTGTCATCTTGCCATGTCGTGCCCCAAGCGTGCTCAATGATCCAGTCTTGCAAGGGCTGAGTAAAGGCCGTGGCGGCATCGAGAGAACGCTTAACGTGCGCCTCGCCCATGACCTCAGTACGCACCTTTAGACCCTTTTCATAGTTTGAAAGGTCATCATTATTATTGCTCATCTTATTATCCTTAATTTTTAAAATTCAATCAGACTCGTTCATTGAGTCAACTTTGATAATATTCAACGTAAAACAATGAGTTCTCATAATTATTGAACATATATGTCTGGTATTTACTCTAATAGCGACTACTATTTTTATAATAAATATTGAATATGGCTTGATTCTACGCCTTTTGCAGCCTAAGCCATTAACTTTTTGAGCGTTTTAAGCTATCATTGCAGCACAAAAATTTCAATGACCACATTCCCTTAATTATTTCCTATAGTGCATCTACGCCGGCAGTCATTCTGACTACTCACGCAATGTGCTAGCCCAACTACGAGGACAATTATTGTGTTAGAAGCTTATCGTAAACATGTCGAAGAACGTGCTGAGCTAGGAACTGTACCGCTTCCACTAAATGAAAAGCAGGTAGCAGAATTGGTTGAACTATTAAAAAACCCACCAGCGGGTGAAGATGAGTTCTTGATGAATCTGCTAGAAAACCGCATTCCAGCGGGTGTGGATCAAGCCGCTTATGTAAAAGCTGCTTTTTTAGCCGCTATTGTAAAAGGTGAAGCGAGCTCACCACTTATCGACAAGAAAAAAGCAGTAGAAATCTTAGGTACCATGCAAGGTGGCTATAACGTACAGCCATTAGTTGCTGCATTAGACGACTCTGATGTCGCACAAGACGCAGCGGAAGCATTGAAAAAGACTTTGCTAGTATTTGACGCGTTTAACGACGTCACTGAAAAAGCCGAAGCGGGCAACAACATTGCCAAAGAAGTCATCCAATCTTGGGCCGATGCTGAATGGTTCACAGGCCGTCCAGAAGTACCACAGAAATCGACTTACACGACGTTTAAAGTCACCGGCGAGACCAACACGGATGATTTGTCACCTGCACAAGATGCGTGGAGCCGTCCTGATATTCCATTGCACTCGCTAGCTATGCACAAAAACTCTCGTGACGGTATCACTGCTGACGATGAGGGCGTTGTTGGCCCAATGAAGCAGATCGAAGAATTGAAAGAAAAAGGCCATCCACTTGCGTACGTTGGTGACGTCGTCGGTACCGGCTCAAGCCGTAAGTCTGCGACCAACTCAGTGCTATGGCTGATGGGCGAAGACATCCCGAACGTACCCAACAAACGCGGCGGCGGTCTGGTGCTCGGTAACAATATCGCACCGATCTTCTTTAATACTATGGAAGACTCAGGCGCCTTGCCAATTGAAAAAGTCGCGGTTGATAACCTAAACATGGGCGATGTGTTTGACATCTATCCACATGACGGCAAAATCACTAAGCATGACTCAGAGGAAGTCATCTCTGAATTCAAACTAAACTCACCAACATTGCTTGATGAAGTTCGCGCTGGTGGCCGTATTCCATTAATTGTAGGTCGTGGTTTGACTAACCGTGCGCGTGAGTACATGGGTCTTGGTCATTCAGACGTATTTGCTAAGCCAGAAGAGCCAGCTGATACGGGTAAAGGCTTTACCCTTGCACAAAAAATGGTCGGTAAAGCTTGTGGCCTAGAAGGCGTACGCCCAGGCATGTACTGTGAACCGAAGATGACTACCGTTGGCTCTCAGGACACCACAGGTCCAATGACCCGTGATGAGCTAAAAGACTTGGCATGTTTAGGCTTCCAAGCGGATCTCGTCATGCAGTCATTCTGTCATACCGCTGCTTATCCAAAGCCAGTTGACGTTGAGACTCAGCACACACTACCTGACTTTATCATGAACCGTGGCGGCGTCAGCTTACGTCCAGGTGATGGTATCATTCACAGCTGGCTCAACCGTATGCTACTTCCAGATACCGTTGGTACGGGCGGTGACTCGCACACGCGTTTCCCAATGGGTATCTCGTTCCCAGCCGGTTCTGGTCTGGTAGCCTTTGCTGCCGCGACTGGTGTTATGCCACTTGATATGCCGGAATCTGTCCGTGTGCGCTTCGTTGGTGAGCGTCAGCCTGGTATCACCTTGCGTGACTTAGTCCATGCCATTCCTTATCAAGCGATCAAAGAAGGCTACTTGACGGTCGATAAAAAAGGCAAAATCAACGAGTTCAACGGCCGTATCCTTGAGATCGAAGGTCTAGAAGACCTAACGGCTGAGCAAGCGTTTGAGCTATCTGATGCCTCAGCTGAGCGCAGTGCAGCGGGCTGTACCATCACGCTATCTGAAGAGTCGGTAACTGAGTATCTAAACTCAAACATCACCCTTCTTAAGTGGATGATTTCTGAAGGCTATGGCGACGCGCGTACCATCAGCCGCCGTATCGAGCAGATGCAAGACTGGTTAGCTAACCCAAGCCTGATGCGTGCTGACGAAGACGCTGAATATACTATCGATATGACCATCGATATGAGCGAGATCAAAGAGCCAATCCTATGCTGCCCGAACGATCCAGACGATGCCAAAACTTTGGCTGACGTCGCAGGCGATACCATTGATGAAGTATTCATTGGTTCATGTATGACCAACATCGGTCACTTCCGTGCTGCAGGTAAACTCTTGCAGGACGTACCAGCAGGTAGCCTGAAGACGCGTCTATGGATCGCGCCGCCAACTAAGATGGATGCGCGCCAGTTGATGGAAGAAGGTTATTACAACATCTACGCGCAAGCCGGCGCTCGTACTGAGATGCCAGGCTGCTCACTATGTATGGGTAACCAAGCACGTATCGCACCGAAGTCTACTGCGGTATCGACGTCGACTCGTAACTTCCCGAACCGTCTCGGTCAAGGCGCGAACGTTTATCTCGCGTCAGCTGAGCTTGCTGCGGTCGCCGCAGTACTGGGTAAACTGCCAACCAACGACGAGTATCAGCAGTATGCTGGCATGCTTAACAGCATGGGTGATGAAGTGTATCAATACATGAACTTCGATCGTATGGAAGAGTATACCGAAGAAGCGGATAAGATTAATGTTGCTCAGTTGACTTAATCTTTATAATGAAGCGTTTTTAAGTTTTACCGCTTTTATATAAATAGAACCCCGTATCACAATGATGCGGGGTTTTTCGTTTTAAGTACAGTGGCTGATTTTCTACGCTACATTAGGTATAATATAGAAGCAGGCGGAAACCGTGGCTCTGCACTTTTTTTTACTTTTCATATCTCGGGACGGACCGATACTTTTTATGCACTACATGTGCTTTGGAGTCTTGGTTGATTACCTTGTCCCCCATCAAACGTCGTATCGTCTATGTGACTGTCTTTGAAATTATCGCGATTATCTCGTCCACTTATGTATTGATGAAGCTTAGCGGTAGCGATGCGGCAGAGTCTTTACCAGTCGCGGTGATGGTGTCATTGGCAGCGGTCATCTGGAACTTTCTCTACAATACGGCATTTGAAGCGTGGGAACGTCGCAAGCATGTGGCAAAGCGTACCTTATTCATCCGCAGTATGCATGCATTAGGATTTGAAGGTGGCTTGGTGTTGATTTGCTTGCCGCTGTATATGGTTTGGTATAATGTGGGCTTGATGACAGCCTTTGTGATGGAGGCGGCGTTACTGCTGTTTTTCTTGGTTTATACGTTTATCTTTACTTTGTGTTTTGACAAGATATTTACTTTACCGCATCACTATAAGAACACTGCGGCTCAATAAGTAAATATATTACTCATATTGATATAGATTTTCTATATGGACCTATCCAAAAAAGCTGCCTAATGGCAGCCTTTTTTATTACTCAAAAAAACATTGGTGTAAGTGAGTTATTTACCCTGATAAACCGGCTTGCGCTTCTCCATAAACGCCGTAATCCCTTCTTTGAAATCATCGGTTTGAGCCATCATATTTTGTTGCTCGACTTCCATCCCTAACGCTTCGTTAAGTCCTGAGAATGCATGAATATTGATCATATGCTTCATAGAGGCCAGCGCCTTACCTGGTAGTTGACTTAAGCGCGTGGCTAGGCCGCTAACCTCATTATCAAGCTCTTCGGCGCTGACGACTTTATTGACTAAGTCTAACCTTGCGACATCATCGGCTTTGAGCTTATCGCCGAGCATGACCAGCTCGGTCGTTTTGGCCGCGCCAACTAATTGATTTAATAAATAAATACCGCCTGCATCGGGTATGAGGCCGATATTGACAAAGGCTTGCACAAATTTGGCATTGTCACTTGCAATACGAAAGTCACAAGTCAGCGCTAAGTTCATACCCGCGCCAGCCACTGCGCCTTCTAATTTGGCGATGATGGGCTTATGAATATTACGCAATTTAAGGCTGACCTCAGCGACTTCGCGCAGCATAAAATCAAGCTTAGCGACTAGCGCTTCAGACTCCATACCGTTCTCTAGCATCTCGCCGATATGACCGCCGCTTGAGAAGTTACCACCGCCGCCTTGCAAGACGATAACGCGTACTTCATTATCTTTATCTGCCTGATCGAGTGCTTCCATAATGGCACCTTTCAACGGCGTACTAAAGGCATTTAGGGTTTTGGGGTCGTTCATGGTGATAGTGGCGATGTGGTTAGTTACTTGATAATCGACAAGCGCTTGTGACATAAGAATCATCCTTTTAATAGTTAGGGTTTAGAAAGCTAGCTAATAAATAGTCCAATGTTAGTTACTATAGCAGGTTAGCGGGCGCTCTAAAATCTGATTTGGTGTACCTTTGCGCCATCTTTAGTAGCAGATGCAAGCTGCTATTTACAAATATCACTACTAAATTTAGGAGTTGTAAATTATGCTAATTATACGAAGTTAGACATAATAATATGCTCGTTTAAGCATTCGTACAGATTTACATATAGATTCAATAGTCATTCACATAAACAAGGAAGAGTTATGCCAACGATTACAGTAAATAATGCCGACATTTATTATGAAGACAGCGCGCCCAATGATCATCAAAAGCCCGTAATCGTCTTCGCTCACGGCCTGCTTTGGAGCGGTAGAATGTATGACAAACAAGTTGAACATTTTAAAAAGGACTATCGCTGCATCACCTTTGATTTTCGCGGGCAAGGGCAGTCGCAGATTACCAAAGACGGCTATGATATGGATAATTTAACCAAAGACACTATCGGGTTACTTGACGCGCTAGATATCGATAAGTGTCACTTTGTTGGCTTATCTATGGGCGGGTTTGTCGCGCAGCGTATCGCGATAAACCATCCTGAGCGCTTATTGTCACTATCGTTGCTTGAGACCTCTGCAGATGCCGAAGATCCCAAAAACGTGCCTCAGTATCGTAAACTAATGAAAGCGATTCGCTGGCTTGGGATGAAGCGCGTTAGTCAAAAGGTGATGCCAATTATGTTTGGCAGCACTTTCTTGGCAGCCAAAGAGCGCAAGGCCGATCGAAAAGAATGGTTATCTATGCTGCAGAGTAATCGCAAAGGCGGCACGGTTAAGGCGACAACGGGCGTAATCGAGCGCAAAGGAGTTTATGAGCAATTAGGCAGCATCCAGACGCCAACTTTGATCATCGTCGGTGATGAAGATGCGGCGACGCCTTATGACAAGTCTGAGCGCATGCATTTTGCTATTGATGGCTCCAAGCTTGCGGTGATTAAAGGCGCAGGTCATACGTCAACTGTTGAAGAGCCTGAGCAAGTCAATAGAGTGTTAGGTGAGTTTTTGGATAGGATTGAAGGCTGGTATTAATGAGTAGAGTTTAGCCTTAAAGTCTATGTCGTATTTCATACAATAACCCCCAAAGTTGTGTCCAACTTATGGGGGTCAGTTTATCGAGAGGATAGCGGCTTCTGGGTTTTTTTATAGCGAATCTTAATGATTCTAAGCAGTTAATCGGAGCCAATTACAGTCGTGAGCTATAGTCAGTATTATCATTATTAATAGTGCCAAATACTTTGGCACGGTTGATAATCTCTGTAGCCCAAGCGCGATGCGTGGCCGGCTCTAACATAGTATTGTTGTACTTAAATACAGCTTTGGCCTCAGTATGCAGTATCGCTTGCGCCTCATCTAAAGTAGTTGCCGGTACGCAATACGCTTGTTGTACTAGCGCGATTTGACTTGGGTGAATGACAGTTTTGCCCACTAAGCCCAAGCTGACATCACGCGTTAATTCTTGCATAAATAGCGTGGGCTGATCTAAGTATTCAAAGACGGGCGCTGTGAGATAAAAGCCATGCGGCACAAAGCAGCCGAGCAGCTGATAAGCCAAAGTACCAATAGGAGTGTCATAGACAATGCTATTTTTTGGGCGGCGCAGACGTAGCGCGGCAAATAGATCATTCCCGCCAATACGCAAGGCAAAAACAGGCTGACTAAATGCTTCTTTAAAGCCAATAGCCAACTCTTGATTATGATGCGGATTAAACAGTGCGGCAGTCTCCAGAGTCGGCATCAGCAATTGGTCGGTGCTGAGGTTCTGACAAGCCATGCGCCAATTCGACAAGCTACACATATCAACTTTTGGCATGACAAAGCCATCGAGCAGCTCAATATGCTTATAATGCGCTAGTTTTTGTAGCATCATCGGATTACGCGGACGCACAAACACTAACGGCCGCGTGGGCTGCTCTTGCTTAGTGTTTTCAGGTTTTGAGGGATCATTGATACTATCAATATGCGCCGCCCAAGTGTTGAGCAGCTCCTGTAATCTCTCTAATGCTAGCTCCACATCGTCATGGCTAACTGCGTCCTCAACACAGATAATAATACTATTAATTGTCGATAATTTTTCACGCTTAATCACCTGCCAAATATCTTGCCGAGTTGCTGGCATATATAGGCTAGCGCCCAGCTGGTAGGGGTGATGAGTATGCGGCTTTAACAAAGCGTGGCGCTCTGTAATGAGATGCTCATAAGACTGGGTGGAACGATAAAGGTCTGACTCGTTATTAGAATTATCTGGCATAGTCGGTATCATAATTAGTTAAAGAGAGTATAAGAGGTAAGAGAAATCGCGCAAATACAAAGCGCTAAAGTACTGGCACATTAAGTCGGATGGGTGCGCTGTTTGATAAGGGTAATCGCTTGATAAGGTAATATTTTAGCACCTAACACACTGATTTCAATATCTCTATCATGGCATAAGTGTCGTAATAATGTGGTGTCAGGATGATCGGCAGTCGCGAGTAAGATGCGCTCAGGGTCGCGGCGTAATATCGCGCGGGTCGCCTCGGCGATAGTGGGTTTGATGCGATTACGATTGTCGATACTGTACTGTGTCGCTATTTTATCAATGATACTTTGAGTACTATATCTAGGCTGTATAAAGGTCGCTAAACGCTTAGGCGCTGTCGTTAGCTGTTGCCGTTCTGACTCAATCTGCTCAATAAAAGATAAGCTGTGATCGATAGCGATTAAGTTATCATAAAAAATAGCACGATGTAGTCCTGAGTGCGGCTCGGTATAAAGCGAGCGCGATATCAGTCCTGATACCGTACTGTTTAATAATCCAGAAGGAATCAGCCAGTCATCAAAGCTGGCCGCCAGCCAAGCGACGCCCGCCGGATCGGCAAGGGTAAGTAACGGAATAACCCCTTTGCCTTGATGAAAAATATTAGCAAAATTAGGGTGTCTGTCATCGACAAAAGGCTTAAGACTACGCGCCAACTGTTGATAGATAGCACCTTTGCCGGTCCAGCCATCGACAAAGATGATAGGGCTGCCGGGATGACTGTCTAATATAAGCTGCAACGCGACTGGGTCAAGGCCACGATCGCGAATGATACTAATACCGTAGTGTTTGGTTGGCAAGGCATAAGCGCTATTAGCATCTATTAAAGCGCGCTGCAATAATACACCAACGGGCAGTCCAGCTCTTACTAAGCTGACTACTATTAATGGGGTTTTTTCATTGACTGAAGCTTGAAAAATTTCGTGCAGGGTATACGCTAGATTTGCAATATCGCTAGCCATGCGCGCTTTGCCTTGTGCTAAAGCTTGCAGATATAGCTGCTCATGCCTAGCGCTTGGCGCTTGCTCTAAGGTGAGCATATCGGAGTAGTGACGCTGACCACTTTGAATCAGCGTTTCTTTTTCACTGACCGGCACATCCGCTACTTCCGTCTTATCTACGATATCAAGGAGCACTGTCACATCGTCAGCCAAATAGCTGCCCGAGCCAAATGTTTCTAAGTCTTTTATTATAGCTTTTGTCATTAAATGCCCTGTGGTTATTTTGATTGTTGAGGGTCGCATTGATCATGCAACTGCCCGTGATTGGGCATTCCGTACCAGTCTAGCAATTGCAAAAAAGGCAAATCGGCTAAGCTATCACCAAAGCCAAAGCTCGGCCTAGTACTCTCTAAATGCTGCTCTAATAAGAACTTTACCGCGTGATGCTTGTGTACGGCATGCGGCAGAATGGCTAAATTATTAGCGTTCACATGTAGATAAAAATGCCCATCAAAATCACGGATCAGTTTAGGCAACTGCTTTGCTAACTCTATCAAAGCTTGATGATCTTTTTGCGCATGTTTAATCGACAGATAAATGATTAGCTCTTCAGGATCAGTGCCGTTATTGAAGCTATCACTATGCGCGGTAAATTTTAGATGGCTGTTGTCGGTACTGCTGTGCTGAGTAAATAATTGGCTAAGCTGGTTCAATTTATCTTGCAACGGCGCAAGCTCGTTATGCATGTGCTGCTGCCACTGACTCTCGAGCTTGCCGTCTTCACTAACAATAATCGCCCCATGAGTTAACACCTGCCAACTGGCAAAAGGCAGTTTCACCCGTTTAATCTCCGTGCGATCACGAGCAGTGACGACGATTAATTCAGTACTCGCTAGTAACCAATTAAAAAAGCTCACTTGGCGATGGGTCATAAAGCTCAGTGGCTCGCCTTTTTTATTTACGGCAGCACACACTAAATTCTCAGCTTTGGAAGTCGGCAAATCCCAAGCGTCTATTTTGCGCTGCGTTTGAAATAGCGTGTCGTCTAGATCCATGAGCGTATAGGGCTTTATGATATGAGAACTGGCTTGGAAGAAAGGAATAGTCATCGCTCTGCTCCTACGACCAATACGTTATCCAAATCTTGCCACAGATCATCCACGCTATCGCTAGCGGTCTCCACACATAATACAATCAAGTCCCAATCATCAGGCTCGACATTATAGACAAAGTTGGTCATACCTAGGCCATAATTATCATGAAAGCTGAGCATGGTACTAATCGTACCGCCCAACGCTATTGGCGAGCGCGTCAACGCGCTAAACTTTACTGCATTGTTTGTAGCTGTGTTTTGCTCGAGCCACTCGGCTAATAAAAACGGCAACCAGACAAATTCATTACTACCTAACACTAATATTCGTTTGGGTAATCTGCCTTTTTCAGAAATAGCTTGCTCGCTAAAACTGGCAAACGCTTGCTGAAAATTCTGTAGATAATCCACAAAGCCGCCCGTACTATCGAGCGTCGGAATGCGTCCCCAATTACCGGTGTTTCCAAGAGCTTGACTGCCAGCCTCAATGGTATCCACTGATGGCATAACTATCGGCTCAGGGCTTGGTGCATCCGTCCATTGCCAAGCGCCGGACAATAGATGGTGACGATAAAACTCTACATCAGGCAGGCGGGTCGAGATGTTGTCATCAGCATCAGTTGTACTTTGATTTAATGACCAATCAACCAAAGTAGTTAGATGGACTTGCTGTAATTGCTTGAGCCCTGCGTCTCGCAAAGCCGTCACTACATTGACGCAAGTATTTCCGGTTGAGGCTTCATCATCGACCATGATTAAAGTTTTGCTAGCAAGAAGCTGTGCTTGTAAATCTTTATCGCTACTTTGATAAATTAAATGCTGGCTGGCATGACTGTGATCTTCGCTAAAGGTCGTGAATATTGCTGCGTCATTGTTTTGGTTATGCTGAGCGTGACGAGTAGAGTTTAATAATAGCGCATTTGGGTAGCGAGTTTGCAGCGCTTGGTGCACGCCTGCCGACAGTCCTACAGCAGTCTCAGCCATCCCAATCACTAAAATCGGCTCCGGTAGATTATCTGGTACTAAATTTGCCAAATCGGTAAAAGCATCACGCATGATACTAGGTGCGACAGGGATGTGGCGACCTAAAACTTTAGACACGAACAAGAACGCACGTTTGGGGTTAATACGCTGAGCAAAGCCAAGCAGGTCTTCTAGCTGGTAGGTATTATCGTTTCGGTTATTAGTCTGGTAAGTGAGGTCTAGTTTGCCTCGAGGTAGAGTGATGGTAGTACTTTGTGGCTTAGCTGACATTCATATTCCTTAACCTAGCTTCTTAAAGCGGTTTTATAGTAGAGGCTTTATCTCGTTTGTTTGAGTATTTGATTTCTTGTTTGACTGCTTGTTGAAGTGTTTTTTGACTTTGTCATTGGTGCTTACAGATGACCGTAACTTTGCTTACTAAACTGGGCTTGCGTAATAACGAGTTTGCTATTAAATTCCAATAAAAAAGTAGTTATCTGTCACTTTTATTTTTACTTTAAGCTAAAAGTATAATGGCTCAGCATTTTTATCATCATATATGAATTAGCAGTAGAATGTCATGGTGTTGATATTATTTATAATAGTAACGAAAGTGACTTGTAATTTGGTTGCGCTATAAGCATAACGGCGTATCTTCTTTACACCACTTCTTTAATTTTCGAGCCAATATTGACGCTATTATCGATACTGTCACTTTGGCTCCCTTATATAGTAGATTCTATGGAACCACCTCCAGCGCCCAATTCAGCTTCTCGGCAAAGCAAGTATTTTCAAGTGATATTAATGGGGGTGAGCGCCTTTGTCGTCAATACCACCGAGTTCGTGCCTGTGGCGCTATTGAGCGATATCGCGCGGGATTTTTCGATTACTACCGCAGAGACCGGCTGGATGTTGACGCTCTATGCTTGGGTGGTCGCTGCCATGTCACTGCCACTCATGCTACTGACCAGTCGCCTTGAGCGTAAGCGTTTGTTGCTTGCATTGTTTGCGGTGTTTATCGCCAGTCATGCGTTATCAGTCTTTGCTTGGAGCTTTAACGTACTGCTCATCAGCCGTGTGGGTATCGCGCTCTCGCATGCGATATTCTGGGCGATTACTGCGGCAATAGCTCTTCGTGTTGCGCCGCAAGGCAAAAAAGCCTTAGCACTAAGTATATTAGCGACTGGCACGTCTTTAGCGCTTGTATTAGGGGTGCCTATAGGACGTATATTGGGACAATGGTTTGGCTGGCGTACGACTTTCGCCGGTATTGGTATCATTGCTTTTATCGTCTTTATTCTACAAGCTAAACTGCTGCCAGATCTGCCTAGTATGTTCGACGGCTCCTTTAGTAAGCTGCCAGAGCTACTTAGAAACCCGCTGCTTATCTGCTTATATTTATTTTGTTTTGTCGTGTTTACCGCTGACTACGCTGCTTACTCGTATATCGAACCCTTTATGAATAAGGTCGGTACGATTAGTCAAAATCAGGTCACTTTTATACTGTTACTATTCGGCGGCGCCGGCCTAATCGGTAGTTATATCTTTAGCCGCTGGAATGAGCGTTCAACCACTCAGCTTATGCTGATATCTACCGTATTGATACTGGCCGCTATGATGCTGATGTTATGGGCGGTGAGCTCGATATGGCTACTGAGTATCGTGACGGTAGTTTGGGGCACAGCGATGATTTTATTGATGCTAACTATTCAGTCAAAAGTTATCGAGATTGATGTCAATGCGCAAGATATGGTAATGGCGATGTTCTCAGCAATTATCAATTTAGGAATCGGGATGGGCGCTTTACTCGGAGGTTACGCGGTGACTTATATCTCGCTATCGAGCGTGGGTTTCGTCGGCGCGGCGATAGCCGCCCTTGCTTTAGTAGTGATGGTGTATATGGTTAGGCGTTTTCCTGAGCTAAGTCACAATAGCTAGGAGAGTGTATTGCAAACCATCTACTATCCTTCTGTGCCTGTCTCAATCTTCACACTCGTCATGATAGAACGTATCTGACAAGGGGTGATTTGCTGAATACTATCAGCCAGTTTCGGTTTGTCAGTTAGTCCTAACCAATAGCCAAAGCCGATTTGCGTTAGATCGACACCGCTATGGGTGGTGTAGCCAATACCGCCAGAGGGACGAGAGTTAATCTCTAGTACGCAGTGCTGTCCCTCGTCATTCTGTTTGGTCTGTACACTGACGATCCCATCACAATTAAAGGCTTTGATTAGTGGAATGACCACATCCATCACGGGATTATCGTAGCCCACGTGCTGAATCTTGCCTTCTTTATAGCGAGTGACTGCCGCCAGCACCTCGCCATATTCGCAGACCACATCAATAGAATACTCGCGCCCTGACAAGTAAGGCATCAACAACATAGGAATAGGGCGCTCGCGTACCATTTGGCTATGACTATAAGCACTGATGAATTGCTCGGTGCTGATTTTTTTGTTGTCAGTGAAGTATAAATGCTCAAAGCTATCGTATTGATTATCGCTGTCAAAGCTAGAGTCTAAACGCCAAAACCCTTGGGCGAAGATACCAGTTACAGGCTTTACGCAAAGGCGCTTATCGCTATGCTCGCTGAGTAATGCGGTGAGCTCAGCGGTCGTATCAAAGCGCCAAGCAGTCGCTACTGGAATGTTGTGTGCCAGGCAGTGCTGCATAAAGGCAAACTTATCATCGATAGTCTCAAGTGCTGCGACGCTAGTAGCCCCAGTTAGCAGGCGAATGCCAGACTCATCAAAGACAGATCTATGCGCTTCATAGTCAATTCCATTACGTCCGGTAAGTAAGACTTTGACATGGTTCTGCTTGGCTTGTTCCAATACAAACTGCCAACGATCACTAGGCGCTTGGTTATCTTGCGTATCTATTTTCTTGGCAGAGTGATGAGGTTCACGAAAGACCATATCGGCGAATTCAAATATCTCAGGACGCTCATGACGATGAGAAGCAATTATAGTAAAGGGCGTCATCGATTGCGCTTTAAGGGCTTGTAGACTCTCAAGCATATCGCGTTGACTCGATTGCCCTTCAGCGAGCCAAGCTGCTGTTGGGTTACTAGCATTTGTTGTATGAGTCATAGCGGTGTCCATGATTGTCAAAACCTTAAGAGATAACTGCTCGTTATTATATACAAATACACCAACTGATAAATGCTTATAGTCAGCCAATTTTTAAAATAATTGTGCAAAAAGTTAAGCCATAAGTCGCCATAAAACTCGCCCAATATCCATGCTACTATATACTCATATACAAGCGAATCATTCATAAATAGCTTTCACAGATAAAAGAAATACATATAACAAAAGGAAAATATAATGAGCCAAACCCAACCGCAGGTATTAGTAGCGGGTGCTAATGCGCCGCTGCCTAATGACAATATTAGCATTCGTATTTTGAGTCACAACGCAATCGATTGCGCCGCTTATCGCTTGACCAGTAGCGGAAAAGTACGCGGTGATGGCGATATGATCTTTTATGGTCAGACGCGTAGCGATGATGGTAGCGTCAGCTTCCGCGGCCATGACAGCGATGGGTTTTTTGATATTAATTTACCCGCACAAGCGAGCGAAATTGAAAAAATCGCTTTGGCGTTCTCTAGCAATCAAACGCTCTCGCAGCTCGGCGATGTCGATATTCAAGTGCTGCAAGGCAGCCAAGTACTGATGACTTGTCAACTCAATAGCGCAGGACGTAATGAGAAAGCGATCATTCTAGCAGAATGCTATCGTCGTCAGGGCAGCTGGAAGTTTCGCTTTATCGCGCAAGGGTTTGAAGGTGGTCTTAAGCCTTTATCCGAGCATTTCGGAGTGGAGATTGCCGATGATGCACCAGCCCAGCATCAGTCAAACAATCAGACTCAAAACCATTCACCATCGATCAACACCCAAAAGCCGAATCACAGTACTCAAAACAATGGCAATCGAGACAGTGCTCATCAGAACAATCCGCCACCGATTCCAGCAAGACCCTCAGTCAATCTGAGCAAGATTACCTTAACCAAAAACCAATCCACCATTAACCTAACCAAGCGCGATGACTTTGGTAAGATAGCGGTCAATCTAAACTGGAATCAACGTCCGAATGTCGATAAATCCGCGCCAAAAAAAGGCCTGCTAGGCGATTTATTTAAGCAGCGTGGTTCAGGCGGCATTGACCTCGATATCGGCGCTATGGTGCACCTAAAAAACGGTGAGAAGACGTTAATTCAAGCGTTAGGTAATCGTTTTGGCAATCTCAATGGCTCGCCTTTTGTGTTGCTGCGCGCTGATGATAGAACAGGGCAAGTCAGCGATGGCGAATGGCTCGATATCAATGGTCAGCAGTGGTCGCAAATTCAAGAAGTGTTTATCTTTGCTTTCATTTACGAGGGTGTGCCTAATTGGGCGCAGACCGATGGCGTAGTGACGATTCATGTACCCGGACAGCCGCCTATTGAGACTCGATTGACCGAAGGTGCGGGTAATGCGCCGATGTGCGCGATTGCACGGCTCGTTAATCAGCAGGGCAGTATCAATGTCGAGCGCATTAACCAATACTTCAATGGGCACAAAGAGATGGATAAAGCCTTTGATTGGGGCTTTAGCTGGAAGCGAGGTAGTAAATAGTAGTAGGGTAGAGTGGATGGTTGGAGCTTATAAGGCAAACAGCCTAGCTATTTATCATAGCTAGGCTATTTTTTATTAAGGATTCAATACTAATTTTTACGCATGCGGTGCAATAGCGGGCATCAAATCATGAAAGGTGCGACCAGAAGCGGTTTCACCGATAGCGTGCATCTTCCATTCATTGTTATGACGATAGACTTTCGCCATAATCATCGCAGTGTGTCCGCCTTGCGCTGATAGGTTATAACGCGCTACTTCTGAGTTGTTACTGGCATTAACGATACGGCAAAAGGCATTTTCAACCGTCTCAAAAGTCTGACCCGTGAAGCTATTGACGGTAAATACTAAGGAAGTCACAGTAGTGGGAATCTTCGATAAATCAACATTAATCACTTCATCATCGCCGTCACCTGCGCCGGTACGATTATCGCCGGTGTGCAAGATACTGCCATCTTTGGATTGCAACTGGCCAAACCAAATCGCGTCGACGGCTTGCTTATTACTATCGAACATAATGCAGGAGGCATCTAAATCAATAGTGTCGCCGCCGCCGCTACCACCGCCAAATAGTTTTCCTAACAAGCCAGTTTTTTGTGCTTGCGGTGCTTGTGCGACATCCCAGCCTAAGCCAAGCTTGACTTGGGTAAGGGTACCGCCTGCTTCTTTGCTTAAGGATATTTTTTGTCCTTTTTGTAGACTGACTGCCATATCGTATTCCTTTTAGTTGTTATAAGAATTTTTGCAATAAAGTGGTAGAGTGAATTCATCCAACTGCATTTTTTGGTTATAAAATATTATCTAAAAACCCACCGCCGCCACCGCGACCACCCGCGTTGCTACCTAGTACGCTCTGTAGCCAGCCTTGATAGCTATCGCGGTTACGCGAGCAAATAATCACTTTACCTGAACCAGAAAAGTTCAACACCATACCTTCGCCACTTGTGACAGAGTTGATTATATTACTCATAAACCCTTTCTTCTTACTGGTCGAGACCGAGAGTTTGTATTCTAGGTTAGAATCCCAGCAGACTACATGACCATTATCGATAATGACATCTTTACCCGGCTCAACTTCGATCTCAAATAGCGAGCCAAACCCTGATACTACTACTTGGCCTTGACCTTGGGTTTGCATCACCATAAAACCGCCAGTGTCGCCAAACACCGCGCCGCCCAAATTACGTTGTATGTTAGCTCTGATATCGACGTTTTTTTGCGCGGCAACAAAAGCACCATCGCTTAGCGTATATTGCTGCGCTCCAACATCGAGTATCTGCATATCACCGTCGAGAGTAGGGGCGAGCAGACAATCGCCTTCACCGCCTGTCGCCTCAATCTGCTGCTGAAATAGCGATTCATCATTAGCAAAACGGCGCATTAACGACTGCATGAGGCCGCCTTGTAACTTACCTTTTAGCTCAAGATTGGACTCCATCATGACCATAGCGTTGGCTTCACAATAGATCGAGTCACCCTTTTGTAGATTACAGTGCAAAAAAGGCTCGATGGTACCTATTAAATTAAAAGTCGCTGCCATAATGAATGTATCCTTAAGCTAGTCATTGAACTGATCATTTACTTTTGCTATTGATGATATAAAGAGGATAGAGAGCTGGTGAATGCATAAAATTAAAGCCAACAAACACGGATAATCATCGCACTTGCTAGCTTTAATAGATAACGCTTACTTATGTTGAAAGTCTAATCTTAGACATTCACACCATAAGAAGAGGCTAATGGACCTAAGCCGCCGCTGAAGCCTTGACCGACTGCGCGAAATTTCCAGTCGCCACTATGACGATAGAGCTCACCAAAGATCATAGCGGTCTCAGTGCTACCGTCTTCTGATAAGTCGTAACGAGCAATTTCGCTATTACCGTTGTCATTGACGATACGAATATACGCTTCGCCAACTTGACCAAAGTTTTGGTTGCGGGCTTGGCCTTCATAAATGATCGCGCAAACCGCAACTTTGCTGACATCTGCTGGAATATTAGCGAGATTGATTTTGATCTGCTCATCATCGCCGTCACCTTCGCCAGTGCGGTTATCGCCGGTGTGCTCAACAGCGCCATTGTCTGACTTTAGGTTATTAAAGAAGATAAAGTCTTTATCATTACGCACTTTACCGCCTTCATTGACTAAAAACGCGATGGCATCTAAGTCAAACTCTTGACCGTCAGTGGCGCGTGGATCCCAGCCAAGACCGACGGTGATGTTGGTGAGGCCTGGCGCTTCTTTTGATAAGTTGACGTTACCGCCTTTTGTTAAGCTAATAGCCATAAAATTGTCCTTTTAGTTATCAATGATTTATTGAGGCATTATAAGGTGATTCATTATTTGCTAAGCGTAGATGGTAGGTCGCTTAGCGTTACGTTTTACTATACTAAGCAGCTACTGACTACGCAAGTCGTATTTTGTGGTTATCTGTTTAGAGATGTGTCTTAAAATCATCTACGGAAAACATCTTTAAAACTTTTTATGAACTAAATTTGTCTAAAGTGGCTAATAAAAATTCTTACCCGAAGGGTTTAGCTATTATCGCTTTTGCTTTATAATATGCGCGCTCAGGTTCCCTCAACCCTGAATTAAAAAAAGGACTCTTCTATGAGCATCAATTCTATTTCAGCCACATCTACATCGTCTATTCGCTACAGCCGTGCTTTATTTTGGTTAGTGGGTCTGCACATCTTTATTATCGCTATCAGTAACTATCTGGTGCAAATTCCAGTTGGCTTCTTTGGCTTTATCACTACTTGGGGCGCGGTTACTTTTCCGTTTATCTTTTTGGTGACTGATTTGACCGTGCGTATCTTTGGTCAGCAGTTGGCGAGGCGTATTATCTTTTTCGCTATGCTGCCGGCACTAGCGATCTCGTACTATTTTTCGGTGGTATTCGCTAATGGGCAGTTTGTCGGGCATGAGCACTTACTTGATTTTAATCTATTTGTATTTCGCATTGTGCTAGCCAGCTTTGCCGCGTATGTGGTTGGGCAATTATTAGATATTCAAGTATTTAACAAACTACGTCAGCTAAAAAGCTGGTGGATTGCGCCGCTCGCCTCAACGCTAATAGGTAACTTAATCGATAGCTTTTGCTTCTTTGCCATCGCTTTTTATCAAAGTCCGGATCCCTTTATGGCAGCGAACTGGGTTGAGATTGGTACAGTAGATTATATCTTTAAGATGGTCATGGGCGTATTAATATTTTTGCCACTATACGGAGTGATTTTGGCGAAGCTGCAAAAAATGTTGGCAGGTAAGTAGATAGGAGAGCTAAGACAGGGTAAGAGCTACAAGAGAACCGAACAATAAGATAATTATCATACACATAAAAAGAGCTATAACGAATTATCGCTATAGCTCTTTTTTATTGTCTCAAGCGGCTAAGTTATAAGCTCTACCTACCCCTTAGGATTCGCTAGCGCCTCTGTTTTTCGGTACTTAAGCGAAGCTAACAGCGCCCAACCGATAAAGGCAATACCAATCAGACCAGTAATCAGCTCTGGTACGTGGAATTTGACCGATAACAGCATAATAACTGCAAGAGCGCCAATAGCGTAATGAGCGCCATGCTCAAGATAGATAAACTCATCAAGCGTGCCTTTGTCGACTAAGAAAATAGTCATCGAACGTACGAACATCGCACCGATAGCGAGACCTAGCATAATCACAATCACGTCATTAGTAATAGCAAACGCGCCAATAACGCCATCAAAGCTGAATGATGCATCAAGGACTTCTAAGTATAAAAAGCCGATAATCCCACCTTTCATAATAGCGCTAGTCGCTTGGCCTGTGCTCTTACCTTCCGCATCTAGCTCTTCTTCAAGATCGCCCTCTAACATACCAGAGACCACTTGTACGCCTAAATATACCAAAATACCCCAAACACCAGCGATCAACACTGCCGCCGCTTGCGTGTCTGCAGCAAAGGATACGGCAATCATTAACACAATCAGTGCCACAAAGACACTCATCGCATCGACTTTGGCAAGTTTCGCCAAGCGGCTCTCAAGCCAGTCAAACCAGTGCACTTCTTTTTCATCAAAAACAAAGTTTAAGAAGACTAATAATAAGAAGATACCACCAAACGCTGAAATCTCAGCATGATGCGCCATCAATCTCGCAGAGTACTCTTCAGGATTATTCAAAGCCAAGTCGATCACCTGCATCATACCTAAGTCCGCAGTAACAGCGACGATGACGATAGGGAAGACCAAGCGCATACCGAAGACGGCGACCAAAATACCTACGGTTAAGAAAATCATTTTCCAAAAGTCGTCCCAGCCTTTTAGGACGGAGGCGTTAACAACGGCATTATCAAAAGATAAGGAGATCTCCATAACCGCCAAAATAGCCGTAATTGATAGCGTGGCTATCATTCCGCCTAAACCACCGTTTGAGTATCCCCACCAAGCCGCTACCGCCAAGGCAATAGCGGTGAAGATAAAATCTAAATAAAAATGTCTCATGACATATCCTGTCTTATTGCATCAAACTATAGTCAATTCTAAATAAAATAGATATATGGTTCTTCAACGCGGAACTGGTATAAATTTTACTGGCGTGCTGTGCCTAGCAGACAGAGGCTGCATAAAATTCATCCCAGTCCCACTGTACCGTTTTTATAAGGAACTCACTATAATGCTGGGTTAATCTTGTCTAGTTGGGGTATAGCTATTATAAAAGCAGCTATTACTAGCTGCTTTTTTGGGAAAAAACTTAGAGAAACATAAAGCATTTTGGCCGGTTTAGCTAGGAAAAGTTACGCTATTTTGCAGCCTATGCGGTTTTATACTTAGAGCTATTATGGCGATTACTCATCAGAAATAAAGTCATATCTCACAAAATATTGGCAAAAATAGCGCATTGAGCAGTACATTTTTAAACCCTTTAACTATGCTTTGATTGACCCTGCTTTTATGCTCTAACAACAATGCTTTTACAAGGCTTTAAAGTTAGATATCGACGCCATATTGATGGCACATTGCTTGCAGGCCGCCAGAATAGCCTTGACCTACCGCGCGAAATTTCCACTCGTTATTGTGGCGATAGACTTCACCGAACACCATCGCGGTCTCAACTGAGTAGTCCTCTGCCAGATCGAAACGAACCACCTCAGTGCCAGACTCTTCGTTGACGACACGGATAAAAGCGTTCGCGACTTGACCGAAGTTTTGGCTACGAGCGGCAGCATCATGAATGGTCACAGTTACGACAATTTTATCGATATCGCTTGGCACTTGCGTCAGGTTCACTTTGATGACTTCATCATCGCCATCCCCTTCGCCGGTACGATTATCACCGGTATGCTCAACTGCACCATTGTCAGATTTGAGTTGATTATAAAAGATAAAATCATGATCGCCGCGTACTTTGCCGGCATTACTTAGCAAAAACACGCTAGCATCAAGATCAAACTCAGCGCCTGAGGTAGCGCGCTCATCCCAGCCTAAACCAATTAACAGCTTATTGAGATTAGGGTCGGTTTTGGTTAGTGATAAGTTACCGCCTTTATTTAATGATAAAGCCATGGGAGATCCTTTTAATAGTAGTTGTTATAGTAAATATAAATGGCAATAAATAGTTTAAAAGCGAGAAATGCGCCGAGGTAGCGACTATTTATTGATGTTCTATCATAACAACAAAAAATGACCCAATCAAAGCCGATCAGGTCATAGTTATTACGGTTATTGTTGCTTTACTATTAACTCAGCCCCTAACGATGGCGAATCTCAAAGCTTTGATGAATAGGCTTTTTGATATTGAAATCAAAACCGATCGTTTGATGGGTAATCTCAGTAATCTCATAGCGCTCAGTGAGCTGCTCATCCAGCTCAAAACGCGTGAAGTTGTTAGAGAAATAAAGTACACCGTCAGATGTTAAGCGGTTCATAGCGCGGTTGATAAGCGCCGCATGATCGCGCTGCACATCAAAGGTGCCTTGGAACTTTTTGGAGTTCGAAAAGGTCGGCGGATCGATAAAGATGATATCGAACTGCTCAGTATTGTCTTTGATCCACTCAAAAATGTCAGCGGCGACGAACTGATACTTATGGCGACTGATATCGAGACCGTTTAGCACAAAATTCTGCTTACCCCAATCCAGATAATTCTGGGATAGATCGACGCTAGTGACTTTTTTTGCCCCAGCAAGCGCGGCATGCACACTAGCCGTACAAGTATAAGCAAACAGGTTCAGTACTGATTTATCTTTGCTATTGGCCTTGATACGCGCGCGCATGTTACGGTGGTCGATGAATAGACCGGTATCTAGATAGTCGGTAAAATTGACATAAAAATAAGCGCCGTCTTCGCGCGCGATATAAAACTTGCCTTTTTTCTCACTATTGCCTTGCTTGCTATATTGCTCATTGCCTGACTGACGCGCACGAGTCTTGATAAACACTTGCTCACGGTCGATATCGAGCACTTCTCGAATACCCATTAGCGCCAGATTGAAGCGTTTTTTGGCGGTCTCAGGCGGAATGGTCTTCGGCGGTGCATACTCTTGTACGTGCACGTAATCGCCGTACAGATCAATGGCGACTTTGAAATCTGGTAGATCAGCATCATAAGCACGGATATTGCTAACGTTTTGTTTAGCAGCTTGCTTTCTGAGCTTACCTAAGTTCTTTTGCAAGCGATTGATAAAGTCCTGTCCTTCCTCGACTGCAATTTCTCGCTTCTCAAAGTTGCTGGTTAAGCTACCTAACTGTCCGGCAATCAGCTGACCGTAGCGGAAATATACCGTTATCGCGCCATTATGACAGCGCAAGGTCTTTGGCTCTTTAATCGGTAGGATATCGACTTGCTCGACATGGGCGGCGAGGATACCTAGCATCGGATCGATACCGCTACCGGCGAAGCTGTCTTGTAAGATAAGCCCCAGCGCTTGATAAAGCGGACGAATAAAGTCCTCATCGCCTAAGCGCTCGCCATAAGGCGGGTTAGTGATAATTAATGGATTAATTAATCTGCCATCTTTGACCATCGGTCGCAAAGTATGACTGAGCTTATCTAGCGCGCGCGTCTCCAGATCGATCAGCGGTAGCAGATCTTGTAGGCCGGCCGCTATTAGGTTTTTTTCGGTCGCTAAGATAGCGCCGCTATCAGCATCAAATCCAAGTATCAGCGGCAAGGTATCAGGCTGCTCAAGCGCAATAGCGAGCGCCTCGCGGTGACGATCTTGCGCCTCATCGATCATGGTCTGCCATAGACTCTCATCGTGATGCTGCCACTGATAAAAGCCAAACTGATTAGCAGCTTTATCGATACCAACGGCATAATCTAAATGCATAAGCAGCGCTTCGATAATGAAGGTACCAGAGCCGCACATTGGGTCAATCAAAGCATTATATAAAGGCGCATTATTTGCTTGGTTGCTTAAATGCCAGCCTGAGCTGTAGAGCAGGGCGGCGGCTAAGTTTTCTTTTAACGGTGCATCAGTCATCGCCACTCGGTAGCCGCGGCGATGCAAGCTAGTACCCGATAGATCTAAATACAGCTCGGCTTGCTTATCATTGACGGTAGCAAAAATAGCAAAATCTGGGTTTTTGCTATCAACATTAGGGCGGCTCTCATAAGCTTCGTTAAAGGTATCAGCAATGGCATCTTTGATACGTAGCATGGCAAACTGCTGGCTGACCGCCACGCGCTTATCGACTGACAGACGAATAGCAAAGGTCTGCTCTAAATCGAACTGCTGCGTCCAGTCAATCGATTTTGCTAGTCCATAGAGCTGCTCTGCCACATCATAATCAGAGTTGATGTTTTTACGCTTAATCAGCATGAGTACCCGTGATGCCACGCGCGACCAGAGACAAATCTGGTATAAGTCCCGCAAGCTTGCGCTAACACTCAAACGTCCGGTACTCTTAATATCACTTTCGATACCGAAGCTTGATAGCTCAGTCTGTAGAGGTAGCTCAAGCCCATCGGCACAGGTGATAATAAGGTCGAGCGTCAGCGATGATGATGAAGGCTGTGCAGAGGAGGTTGGTTCGGTCATACGGATACCTGTGGCTAGAGGGCGGATCAAAGGATGTAAATAAAAAGAGCTTAGTACAAAAACAGAAATACTATCTAACCGATAATTTTAACATAATTCACGCTGATATAGTTCAATGACCATAGCGCTCAAGGCTATATATAGGTCAGCACGCTTTAATCTTTGTTCTTCGTTAACACTATCTCATCGGAGACCAGTTGCGTTGTCGTTTCAAAAGGTTTAGTCGCGATAGGATAATCGACATCCTTTGGCATCAACAGCCGCATGTGTGGGTAGGGAGTTGAGATATTGGCGGCATCAAAAGCCAATTTGATTTTTTCTTGTAGATCCTCTTTTATCTTGGGCATACGAGCGACGGAGGCCGGCTTAACCCAAAAGCGGATAATAAAATAAACACCGTATTCTCCAATTTCAGCCACAGTAGCTGAGACTTCAGGGCGATTTAGCACCACTTCAGTATCTTTTAGCACTTGTAAGATCTCTGTCCTTGCCTTTTCAACATCATCTTCAAAAGCGATACGCATGCGGATATCAAAACGTATAAAGTTTTTGGAGGTTATGTTAGTGACCTCAGATGAGGCGACATTTGAATTGGGAATAATAACGGTGATGTTGTCACGGGTAAGTACATGGGTGGTGCGTAGGGCAATGACGACCACGCGCCCTTCATTACCATTGATATTGACCCAGTCGCCTACTTGAAAGGATTGTTCAAGCAAAATTGTAATACCGGCAATAAAATTAGCAAGTGTGGACTGCGCGGCGAAACCAACGGCTAGTCCTGCAATACCTAAACCGGCTACTAAAGAGACAATATCAAAGCCAAACTGCGCCATGACGCTGGCAAGGCCAAGCACCAACAAGATGACTGAGAGAATATTTTTGAGTAGCTGTTCAATCGAGGCGTTTAAGCCATAATGCTGTAGTACTTTATGGATAATCTGTCCGGAGGAGGTCCAAAGTACATAGTATATGCCCGCCCATATACAAGCTTTAGCGGTTGCCTTGACTGTCTCAGGCTCAAAGTTAATTTGACTCATAATAGCGATAAGACTCGCCACTATCCAGATATAGCGCAGCACCGAGCGGGCTATTTTTACGCGGCGCTCATTCATGCGCAAGCGGGTGCTGTTCTTTTTGATTAGATATATCGCTAACCAATAAAAAAAACCTATGATGGCTAACAGTATGAGTATCTTAATAGCAGTACTAGCAAGCTCTATGGCATACAAAGACCAATCTAGATCATCTTCTTCTATTGAACCACCCAATGCCAGATAAAGGCTGGCATGCAAATCACGAATGATTTCTTGAAAAAAATCAGTAATGCTAGCGATGGCCATCTTATTGTCCATATGAGTGTATTAATAAAGGCTAGTCTAACGTCAAAAACGCGGCTCTAAAAGACGGCTTAAACCAAGCCACTATCCTAAAAGTGTATCTTAACAGCGCTCTAAAAACCATCTTCTTGCGTATCAAGCGACTGATAAGGGATAGCCATTTTGTGTTGAACATCCCGCAGCGCCGTACGTAGTCCTTCGAGGATAGTAGGATGATAAAAAGGCGTGTCAAGCAGCTGTTTTACACAGATATCATTCGTTATAGCGGTAGCTAAAATATGACCAATATATTCAGCATCTGGGCCGACCATGCTCGCGCCTAATACCTTATCCGTCTCTTTACAGCCATAAATATGCAGTAAGCCGCAATTGACACCCATAATGCGACTACGGCCTTGGTTATCGAAGCTGACTTTACCAATGACGTATTCTAAATCTGGATCGTCTTCAATCTCTTGCTGTGACATACCGACATTGACGAT
Organism: Psychrobacter sp. 2Y5; assembly: GCF_051847375.1. NCBI lineage: Bacteria > Pseudomonadati > Pseudomonadota > Gammaproteobacteria > Moraxellales > Moraxellaceae > Psychrobacter > Psychrobacter sp. 2Y5. Next base: position 71,109 of record NZ_JBPYDA010000005.1, on the reverse strand, counting down.
TTGTGGGGAGGTAAAGACGATAGAAAAAGGAATCGCTACCGGACGAATATAAGCATCGGTATTTTGATCACAAACGATACTGCCAGCGCTATAGCCTTCATCACTAGCAACATGTAAAAGCGGAATATTCGCGTTGGCATCACCAACGATGTAGACATCCAGATCACCTATCTGACCGGTATGTTTATCTAGGTTTTTTGGACGGTTTTTTTCGTCGAGCTCAACCCCTAAATTCTCCACACCTAACTGCTTAATATTATTACGTCGTCCAGTAGCTACTAACACACGCTCACCTTGCCAGCGACCCTCATTGCCGTTTTTATCTGTGTATTCAATAAAAGCAGCTGTCTTACCGTCGGTACTGATCTCATGGCCTATCTCATTAATAGTGCTTTTGAGGTGCATGGTCAAATCTTCACTCAAACACTCAATAGCTTTGGCGTTAATGTCGGTATCCTTTAAACCAGCGACGCGGTTTTCACGGTTGAACGCAGTTACGGCGACTCCCAAACGTGAAAAAGCTTGCGCCAGCTCCAAGCCCACAGAGCCAGTACCGATCACCGCAACAGACTCAGGTAAATCAGGCAAGTCAAACACGGTATCAGAGGTGAGTAGCGTTTCTCCTAGTTTTTCGCGCCAGTCGTCAGGAATAAAGGGCGAGCTACCGGTAGCGATGATAATTTTCTCGGCTTGGATAATCTCTTCATTGACTTCGATCAAGCCGTTTTCATTAATATGCGCCTTACCGGCTATTTTACTATCATCTGGCCAGCTCTCGACCTGTTTTTCGATATAGCTCTCAAAATGACTGCGTTCTGCTTGTACCCGAGCCATAACTTGTCTGCCATTGATGGTCACTTCGCTATGAATACCAAAATTTTCTGAGTATTTGGCTTCATGGGCGCGATCAGCGGCGGCAATGAGTAGCTTGCTCGGCATACAGCCTACCGTAACACAAGTCGTGGTCCAAAAACCCTCGTTAATGATTACGATATCTTTCTTAATTTTGCTCGCTTGGCGAAAGGCGTTTTGCCCTGCTGTACCCGCGCCAATAACGGCGACTGAAACGGTGCGCGTGACGCTATCGGAGTTTTGTTTAGATTGCTTATTAGCAAGGTTTTCAGACGATTGGTTCATAACGTTTCCCTATTTTTAATAACTATAATTAATAAATGCTGTCATTGCCATAAGTCAATTGAGAGCGAGTTTTTTAGTCGCCTTACTGCGGATTTTATAAGGTTTAGTCTTTATCTGCCAGCTCACCGTTACGCCACTGAATCATATGCAATGTTTACTCGCTAGGGTAAGTGAATCTGTATAAAAGCGCAGCAGGATAAGCGTAGCGAGCTGTTGCAAAAATGTTTAATAGACACCGTTATAGTATCAACGTCCCCTAAATAGGGTTGTTAACCAATGCAGCGTTAGGTGAGTTAGATGCTCAAGCCTATTTAGATGAGGAGTTGGTTATGCGCCAGCCGTTTATTTAGGCGCTAACAGAGCCAATACGCGCTCAGCATAGCCTTTAGCACGCAGGTTACGCTGAGCATGGGTGAGCGTGCCTTCGCTATTAAATATAAAAGCGGAGCGCACCAGACCAATGGTTTTTTTGCCATACATATTTTTTTCTTTAATAACTTCAAAGTATTGGCATAAGGTCTCATCGCCATCACTGATTAGCGGGATTTGTAAATCATGTTTTTCGATAAAGTTTTTATGGGACTGAACGCTGTCTCGGGAAACGCCAATGATATCGTAGCCAAGATCATCGAAATCGTGCAGATGTTCGGTGAAGTCAGTGGCTTGAGTGGTACAGCCAGGTGTATTGTCTTTCGGGTAAAAATAGAGGATTAAGCCCTTTTGTCTGTTCGCTACTAGCTCTGATAAGCTAATATCCTCTTCAATGAAATTTCCGTCTAGTTTGCGTACGAGCGTCACTGGAAAATCAGGTAGAGCGAGGTTTTCGGTGGTTGGCTTAGCCATAATAAAATCCTTTTTTGTTGAAGTTTTCAAATTTGCAAACAGTAGTGGGCAGTCATCAAGGCTCAGTTTTACACTTTGCGCGTTAGTTGGCAACTCACAAACAAAAAAGACTGACAATGGCCAGTCTTATCTCGTTACTTCTAATACAGATTTAATAAAGTAACAGCTTGCACAAAGCTATCGCTGCTTTATACCGATACTGATTAACATAGTTTTTGTTAAGACGGTTTTTGTGGCTGCTTTAAGTCTAAACCTTCTGTACATTGCTGCAAGTCTCGCTGCATCGTTTGCACATAAGGCAATCCAGAAGGGTCTTTTTTGTCTTGCGCGTAACTCTCGATTTCCCACATCTGACCGATAGTCATTCTACTACGGACATCGATAGTACAGTTACACAGCTTAGACGCGGTGTTCTTATCAGCAACTTTATATTTAACGGCGCCATTAATACATTGATTAATATTGTCTTTTTTAATATCAGTAGCGTTTGCTTGCGGGATAACAACAAGTCCTAGCAGCGCCAAAGGTAGAATGCGTAACAGCTTCATAAGTATCCTCTTACAGGTCAGTCAGTAAAAATAAATCAATAAACTATTAGCCAATCATAGAGCAAAGACGCAGCGGCCGATTGGGAATTGGCTATTTGTGCCCTACCATATCAATTATAGTCTATAAATAAAACCACCAACGTGCTGCAATGATGCAAGAAATTGTTACGCTTTTATCTTTACATCTCATAGAAGGTTTATCGGTATCAATATCGAAAACGCATTAAGCGCACTATCTTAAAAATACTAGGGTTTATTGCTAATAAATTTATTGGTAAGGTTTGTTATAATGCGGCTATTATTAATGGCAGACTATAATGAGGTTAATGCTATTTAACGCTCATAAACCTAGCCTTAGTTGCCGATCTTGTATTATCCTAATATTGAGTCTTTTATGAACACCGCTACTTTATTTACTCCCAATTTTGAGTCTCAACTGGACGTTGCTACTAACGACAATGAATCAGAGACTATGCAATCTGCTACCTTGAAAAAATTACAGAAAAAGCTACGCAGGCAAGTGTCTTTAGCGATTCAAGATTTCAAGATGATCGAAGAGGGCGATGTAGTCATGGTCTGTGTCTCAGGCGGCAAGGACAGCTATACATTGCTCGATATTTTGCTGCTGCTAAAACGTGTCGCGCCGATTCATTTCGATATTGTCGCAGTCAATCTGGATCAAAAGCAGCCGGGCTACCCAGAAGAGGTATTGCCCAATTATCTAAATGAGCAAGGGATAGCGCATTATATCTTAGAGAAGGACACCTATAGCATCGTCAAAAGCGTGATCCCTGAAGGTAAGACTTATTGCTCGGCGTGTTCGCGCTTACGTCGGGGTTCGCTCTACGGCTTTGCCAAACAAATCGGCGCAACCAAAATCGCTTTAGGTCATCATCGCGATGATATGTTAGCGACTTTCTTTTTGAACTTATTTCATGGCGGTGCGCTGAAATCTATGCCACCTAAGCTACTCAGTGATGATAAGCAAAATATTTTGATCCGGCCGTTAGCTTATGTACAAGAAAAAGACATCATCGACTATGCTGCTCTAAAGCAATTCCCGATTATTCCTTGTAACTTATGCGGCAGCCAAACCAACCTGCAACGCGCGATTATCAACGACATGCTACGCGAATGGGATGATGCTCATCCGCAGCGCTTGGCTTCTATCTTTAAAGCCATGCAAAACGTAGCGCCGTCACAATTAGCCGATCGCGAGCTATTCGATTTTGAAACGTTAACGACCGAGCGTGATGATAGCGAGCGCTTATTCGAAGGGAATAATATTCAAGTCGGGCAGCAAGGCATTCTTGATGAGATGGGTTTAACCACTGAGCCCAAAAAGCAAGTTTTTAGCACTAATAGTTCGAATACAGAGCATTCCGTAACGGCAATAAATAAAAGCCAGCAAAGCACAAAGATTCCTACTATCAATCCAGTGTTATAAGCCCAATAAACGGTTTTTAGTTTACTACCAATCACAAAAAAGCCAGCTAGCCTGTCAAGTTAGCTGGCTTTTACATTACAGGTTTCGATAGTTCTGTTAAGAAGTTTTTTCAAATACAGGCAGCGGATTGAAACTAACCTCAGTACGTGGCAGTTTTGCCACATCTTGCATACGCCAATCATCATCGCCTTCATTACTGACTTGTAGATAGTATTTGGCTTTTAAGGGGTCGATATCCGCTTGAGCTGTATATTTATTAGCGCTTTGGTGTTGCAGTACCACATCACGATCTTTTTTGATGTCAGTGGCATGGGAGATGGATAGGTTGAGGGTATCAGGATAAGTGACTGGTTCACCGTTCAATAAGGTGCCTGTTTGTAGGCTTTGCTCAGGGTAATTGAGATAAAAAACGATATCCCCTGCCTCTGAGAACTGCATCTTTCCATGCAAATCTAGATCGTAAGTGAGCTTGTCACGTGAGACATCGTGATAGAGAGTCTTGCCATCCATATACCAGTCATCACGCACCACGCTATCACGGATTTGATAAGAGTAATACACGAAGAAAATACAAGCCACTACCACAAACGCCGGTAGACCAATAACAAAGATAATCACCATGTAGTTTTTGTACCATGGCTGACTGTCTTGATGTTTAAAGTTCGATGAGGAAGTAGACATAAAATACCTATTAATAAAATAGCGTTTAATACATAAGCCAAATGTGCTACGTAAGATAATAATCACTTATCAAGCGCAAGACATCAAGCAAAATTAAGTCAAAGAGTCATCGCGTTATTCTAATCGCATCATGATAAGCGCCTAACCATTATCGGCTACAACTGGCCTTGAGTGGTAAAGACGTTATCTTTACTGACTTTATATTGACCATCTTCGCTCTCTACATTGAGCGTCACAGGTGTTTGTCCTGGTTCGACAACTTCTGGATCTCCGTAAATGCTCACTGACATATCGAAGCTTTCACCAGCAACTAGCGGCACATCATTGAAGCGCAGCTGTAAACTCAAACCGTCTTCAGGTTCTAAAGTGATTTTGTAAGTATGCTCGTCTTGAGTTTTATTAGTGAGTTTCACCACATAGCTGTTTTCGATCATGCCCTGCTGATTCAGCGATGATAGCTGATTACGGTCACGGCGTATATCGATCTCTAATGGAACCCGATCCGTTAATGCAAATATGAGCCCACCACATAATATGGTTAACAGAGCTAAGTAAGCAAATAAACGCGGGCGCAATATACGGCTAGGCTCTTTTTCAGCCAGTTGTCGCTCAGTTGTGTAGCGGATAAGCCCACGCGGATAGCCAACCTTGTCCATAATATCGTTACACGCATCGATACAAGCGGCGCACTGAATACAAGCAACTTGCAGACCATCACGAATATCGATACCGGTAGGACAGACCTGCACACACATCTGACATTCGATACAATCACCTAAATCATCAGGATGCGTACCTTTTTTACGCGCGCCGCGAGGCTCGCCGCGATCATAATCATAAGAGACAATCAGTGTGTCTTTATCGAACATGACGCTTTGGAAGCGACCATAAGGACAGATCTGAATACACATCTGCTCACGCATATAGCCGGCGTTGGCATAAGTCGAGAAAGCGAAGATGAATACCGATACCCATATCCATGTTGGCCAATCAGGAAAAGGTAAGAAACCAATCATTTGCCAGCTCTGATACAGAGCTTCTGTGCCTGATACATAGCTAACAAAAGTGGTTGCGGTAATCATCGAAAACACAAACCAGATAAAATAAATCAGCGAGCGCTTAAGGATTTTTTGTGGCCCCATTGGCGACTTATCAAATTTGATACGTTTATTGCGATCACCGATCACTATTTTTTCCACATACTGGAACATATGTGTCCAAATGGTTTGCGGACAGGCATAGCCACACCACACTCGCCCTGCATAAACGGTTACCACAAATAAAGTAAAAGCAGCGATAAGAGCAAAAGCAGCAATAAAGTAAAAATCCTGGGTTAAAAATGTCATTCCAAAGATGTAATAATGCTGTGAAGGTACATCGAACCAAATAGCCTGCCTGCCATCATAACGTAGCCATGGCAACAGCAAAAACAATGCCAAAAAGAAATACATACTAATGACGCGAATATTTTGATAAAACCCCGTTACAAAACGGGGATGCACTCGGTGCTTAGTCGCGTCGAGATCTATTTGTTGCACAGGAATTTTATTTGGTTGTGGAGCTGACATAAACTTGCCTCTTTTTAAAAAAAGAATCAATTTGCAGTCTGGTGAGACGCTACAGAAAATGTTGCCATAGTCTAAGGTGAAAACTAGTCTTTATGGAGGGTTATTTTAACATTTTCCCTAATATAAATGGGGGTATAATCCCAAATAGCAATATTCGTAAAGCTATAATATTAAGGCGCTCAGAGCGCTTAAGTTATAAAAAGTCTGCTAATCAAAAAAGGAGAACTGCATTGACAGTCCTCCTTTACTAAAATGCTATTATTTCCAAACCTGTCTGACGACTAGCTTAATTATCGCTAGTTGTGGCTGATGCGGTGTTAGTCGTCGTCATATTACTGGTGTTAGCAGCAGATCTATCTGAAAGCGAGTAGACATAAGCGGCTAGAAGCATGATACGCTCATTTCCTAACTTAGTCTCCCACTCAGGCATCACACCGGCACGGCCATAACGTAGAGTATCTCGTACTGTCTCACGATCACCGCCATATAACCAAATATCATCGGTTAAGTTTGGCGCGCCAGTAGAGATCATCCCTTTACCCTCTGGGCCATGACAAAGCACACAGTTGGTTGGCTCTTTAAATATACTTTCGCCTTGAGCAACCAAAGTTCGATCCAGCTCGCCGTTGCTTGCGCCACCTTTACTAGGGGATAGCGATAATACGTATTCAGCTACTGAACGAATACCATCTTCGCCAAGTTGCTCACGCCACGCCGTCATACCACCCACTCGACCCTTATGTAGTGTCGTCAAGATGTTTTCAGGCTCTCCGCCATACAACCAGTCGTTATCCGTTAAGTTGGGATAGCCTACCGCGCCCTTAGCATTAGAACCATGACAGACCGCGCAGTTCTGTAAGAATAAACGGCTACCTACTTTGAGGGCATTGGAATCTTGCGATAGTTTCTTAACTGCAGGCGCAAGCGCTGCTACTTTATCATCAATCTGAGTTTGCAGATCTGCAGGCGGCTCTTCACTACGACGCAAAGTCGTTTGTAAGCTACTAAGCTCATCCAAAATTGCTGTCGCATCACTCGCGCCAGCTTTAGCTAAAATGCTCTGTTCAAAGTTATCTGTAAATAGCTTATCGTTAGCTTCAAGCTCACTGGCTAACTCATTATGCGAGGTCCAGGGCACGGTTTCGCCATCGACTTCTACCGTAGCTATACCGTCCCAGTGCTTTGGCAAAATAGCGGGGAAGAAAATCCAATAAGCGATTGCCCAAATAATTGAACCAAAGAATATTACTAACCACCATTTTGGTAGCGGTTTATCATATTCTTGAATACCATCGTAACTGTGTCCAGTAGTGCCATCTTCCTCGACATCGGGCTTATATTTGAGCACAAATAATAAGACGCCAAGAATACCGGCCCAACAAGCGATACTGAGTATGGTAATCCAAGAACTCCAAAAGAATGTCATCATTTATCCTTATTGCGCTGCTCATCAGACGGATCATCACGGAGATCGTCATCGAGCGCAAGTTGTGCATCTTCTTCGAAGCGTTTTTTGTTTTTTGGCGAATAAGCCCACCAGGCAACGCCAATAAAGGCGATGAAGGCAGCAACAGTTGCAATTGTTTGTAATTCACCAATACCCATTAGCGCTGTCCTTCCATCGCTGTACCTAGTTGCTGTAAATAAGCGACTAGAGCATCAAGTTCAGTAGCACCAAGTACGACATCAGGTGCGCCTTCGATATCTTCTTCAGTGTAAGGAACCCCAAAACGATCGCGGAATAAGCGCATTTTGGCTTGAACCTTGACTCCGTCCACTTCGTTAGTGGCAAGCCATGGGAAACCAGGCATGACTGACTCAGGAACTAAAGATCTTGGTGCAATGAGATGCTGCTTTTGCCAATCTTCCGAATAGCGACCACCAACCCGTGCTAGATCAGGACCTGTACGTTTCGATCCCCATAAGAACGGGTGATCCCACGTTGATTCTGCAGCACGAGAGTAGGGGCCATAACGCTCAACTTCGGCACGTAAAGGGCGAACCATTTGGGTGTGGCAAACGTGACAGCCTTCACGAATATAAATGTCGCGGCCTTCAAATTCAAGCGCCGTCCAAGGCTCCATGGCAGGAAGCGGTGTATTTACCCCGCCATCCTCTGGACTCTTGTTATCATAGATTAGCGGTACAATTTCGACTAGCGTTGCAAAGCTAATAGCGATAACGATAAAGATGACCAACAAGCCTGTATTTTTTTCAATAATTTCATGCGGTGTACCAGCCATGATCGCTCCTTATACTTTAGCTGTCGAAGTTTGGTCAACACTAGGTTCATGATCCGTTGGGTCAGCGATATCGACCGGCTTCCCTTCAGGCATCTGAATAGTACGATAGACGTTATAGGCCATCACAAACATACCCGATACATATAACAGACCACCAAATGCACGGCCAATGTAAGGGAAGTGCGAGAACTCAACCGTATCTACAAAGCTGTATACCAAAGTACCATCAGGGTTGGTCGCAAGCCACATCATGCCTTGACCAATACCTGAGATCCACATCGAGACGATATAGAAAATGGTACCTGCTGTCGCCAGCCAAAAGTGAGTAGTAATCAGACTGATAGAATACATTTTTGGTTTATTATAAATACGCGGTAGCATGACATATATAGAACCAATAGTAATCAAACCAACCCAGCCGAGCGCCCCTGAGTGAACGTGACCCACCGTCCAGTCAGTATTATGCGAGAGCGCGTTGACCGTCTTAATAGACATCATCGGACCTTCAAATGTCGACATCGCATAGAAGGATAAGGCCACAATCATAAAGCGAATAATCGGGTCAGTCCGCAGCTTGTCCCAGCTACCTGATAAGGTAAGAACACCGTTAATCATACCGCCCCAAGAAGGTGCGAATAAAATGATAGAGAACACCATAGCTAGCGACTGTGTCCAATCTGGTAGCGCTGAATAATGCAAATGGTGACCACCGGCCCACATATATGAGGCAATCAAGGCCCAAAAATGCACGATAGAGAGGCGATAAGAATAGATCGGGCGACCAATCTGCACCGGAACGAAGTAATACATCATCCCAAGGAACGCTGCCGTCAGATAAAAACCAACCGCATTATGCCCATACCACCACTGCACCATAGCATCGGTCGCACCGCCAAATAACGAGTATGATTTGAACGCACTAACGGGAATCGCCATACTGTTGACGATATGTAGTAAGGCAATCGTAATAATAAAGGCAGCAAAGAACCAGTTAGCGACATAGATATGTGAGGTTTTGCGTTTGATAAGCGTACCAAAGAAAACGATAGCATAGGATATCCATACTAAAGCAATCAAGATATCGATAGGCCATTCAAGCTCAGCATACTCTTTAGTCGACGTTAACCCTAGCGGTAATGTAATGACTGCTGAGACGATAACCGCCTGCCAACCCCAAAAGGTAAACCAAGCTAAATAAGGGGCGAACAATCGAGTCTTACAGGTACGCTGCACGATATAATAAGAGGTTGCGAACAGGGCACAGCCACCGAACGCAAAGATGACCGCGTTAGTATGCAGTGGTCTTAGACGACTAAATGTCAGCCATGGAATGTCAAAGTTAAGTGCTGGCCACGCCAATTGTGAGGCAATGAAAACACCGATACTCATGCCGACGATGCCCCAGATGACGGCCATAATCGTAAAAAATCTTACGATAGTGATCTCATACTCGCGGTCTATAGGGGCGACTGCTGTGTTTTGTAAACTCATTGGATGATTCCTTTACAGCCTAAATTATCAACAGAATTAACTAAAGCTTTGCGATATCCAAAAGATAGCAAGGTTAAGAGGTGATGCTATCAAATGAATAGGGATTGCGGCGCATGCTGCTGTCAGGCTTATCTATCACTGTAACGGTGTATTAACTAGTGAGCCAAACTTTTGCTATCTCAGCGTTGACTGAGCGGTAAAATAGCCACCAAGGCCAATAACACAACTAAGCAAAGTAAGGATGATTAATATATCGTTAAAGTTAATAAGACACTGTCATACTCAGACCTTAATTACGAAGCTAAGTTATTAAGCTACCGTTACTAGGTCATTAAATACTGACTGGATAATGGTTAGCCAAGTAAGGACTGAAATACAATCGGACATTTATCTGTCTCATAAGCTGATAAAAAACAGATATATGCTAGCGGCTGCTGACAAAAAACACGCTCAGGTAACGTTTAGTTAAAACTCCCGACTCTGTTTAAGGGTATTGTAACGCAATCTTAATCAAATATCATCAAACTCCTGCGCTAAAATACAAACTCTTTAGTAAATAATTTATCGGGCAACTTATCCTAATAAGCTCTTGAAAGATAAAATAGAGGCGCCTGTATGTGAATATCTAAGTCTATTTGGCTAATACGTACGCTGTTTGATTCGCATGGATAAGAATAGTAATAAGTATTAAAGGGGGCTGGTCTGCGACTGATGCTGTAAATAAAACCTGCTAAGTAAAAGCCAAGCGATAAATTTTGTTACCATTTGGCAATCAATGGTGATATTAGGTTTTACTTCTAGTTAAGCTCACCCTTATAATAAAGCGGTATAAATAGTTTTATGACAATGATGACAACTCAATATACTTGTATGGACGCTGTTTATATCAATGTCTAGTTTATAGATTCGATGTATGGCTTGAGAGTTAAATAAGTAAGATGACAACTCTATCTACTGACACCGATGATAAGATAAATATAATAAGTATCAATAATAAGTATTCACTAAGGATAAGAATATGGCTGTTTTTTTGACGGATACCTGGTTTGAAGAAGTAGAGAAAATGGGCAATGAAGCCGGTGAGCTAAACCTTCCTCCTGCACTGGAAAACATGGTTATCAACCTAAAAGTCACTGACGGTGATGAAGTGATTGAAAGTAACTTCGCCAATGGCTTATTGCATAAAGGCCTGAACTCTGAGGCGACAACGACACTATTGCTTGATAATAAAACCTTGCAGTCGATTATCACTGATTTCGATATGAATGAGATTATGGGTGCCTTTATGAGTGGTAAAATTCGCGTCGAAGGTGATATGTCGCAATTGATGGCTCTACAAACGGCTCGTCCAAGCGATGAGCAAAAAGCGCTGTTTAAAGATATTAAGTCAATGACGACGCTAGCTTAGTTTTTGCTAGAGTGTTGTTTTTAGAGCTTAGTTTTTAGAGTGTGTTAATCGATACTGAGGATACATTCTAGCTATAACCTCCTAAAGGTATAAATCTAAGCCCGCAAAAAAAGCCCCAAAAGTTATGTTTGGGGCTTTTTTTGCGGGCATTATTAATATTGTTTTTTTAACTAGCCGCTTTTTCTTGCTGGTTTTCTTTATAAATGGCTGCTTGTAGCCAGATATTCGCCTGCACATAGTCGTGCACTGCAATCGCTCGCGTCTCATCGGTCTCACAAGCGCCAATACGGACGACAAAAGGATCGGCGTCTTGTTCACGCAAGATCACTACATCAAACAAAATAACGGGCTTACCGTTAAAGACCGTTTGTTGCTTGCCTAGCACTTGTCCTTGACACCAAGCTTCATCCTCTTGGCCCAAGGTATCGCCGAACAGATAAGCGCACATGTGACCTAGGTTAATCTCGACCGGAGCCATCTGCTCTTTAGTCTCAGGCTGCCACTCTGCAATTTGCTGCTGCAGATCTTCGGGTATTTTTCCATCATTGGCGGCGACAATGTCATTAAAGGCGCGATGATAGCGAATGGCTTCCTCATCTTCAACTTTGATTACCTCGTTTTGTTCGCTGATCGAGATCTCATGCGCCCAAGCGCTAAAATTCACAAAGTAAGAGGCGCCTTGCTGGTATTGATGACGGTTAGCAGTGTAGAGTTGATCAAATGCATAAATAATACTGCCATCGCTGCTGCGTAAGCGTAGTACCGCATCATGAGAGTTGTCATTGGCGATAATACGCTCGATTTTACAGTTCAGTCCATAGGGGCTATCGATGCAAGGGTAAGCGTTGATAAAACGCTCAGGACGACCCTCTTTCATAGCCAAAACTTGATTGATGTGGCAGGGCTGATCTTCAGATAATAATAGACAGCTGTCTGTCGCACTGACATTGCTATTGAGGCCTTTGGGGATAGCCGCATGCTCGATCATTTGCTGTAACCATTCGGGCACATCCTGACTCATATCATCGGTCAATATACGCCAATGATCAGCATGACCAGCAGTTTGTTCGTCGGATAAGGTGATCTTAGTAGGGGCTTGTACGTTTTTATAATGATAATTAATGGTCATGAGGATACTCAAACTTAAATCAGCGGTAAGGTTGGATAGTGAGCGCTAAGTCGTATTCAATGCAGCAAGCTAATAAGAGAGCATGATATTTTGATATAAATAATATCTCGTTCCTATTAAGCTCAGCATACTGCCAAGCTCAGCGTGCTGCGATGACGTCAAGCTATCCGTCGTACCACAATGATGGGTTAATGACATTTGTCTTTAGCATACAATATATAGGTATGATGGCAAACAATAGCAAGCCCTTCCTAAAAAATAATCACAAACAAAGCGAGTTTGCCAAAAAACCCCATTAGTTTATGCTAATCATTGGCACATATTCATAAAATTGTGTCAAACTATCCCCTTTTTTTGGCAGTCTTATTAACCTATCAGGATGTTGATAGGTTAGATAACAATTAGACCTGTTTAAAACCCTATTTATATGCCTGTTTATTTAGTTACAAAGCTTTATTCGCCTTATTCGCTTAAGGGAGTCGTCACGATATAGAGACGCATATAAATAAGATAAAGAGTTTGACTATGTTTCGTCCTTTAGCATTATTTATTGGCTTGCGTTACACCCGAGCCGAGCGCAGTAACCGCTTTATCTCCTTTATATCTCTAATTTCCATGATAGGTTTGACCCTAGGGGTAGCCGTCCTTATCACTGTGCTATCAGTGATGAATGGCTTTGATCGAGAGCTAAAAACCCGAATACTTGGTATGGTGCCGCAAGCGACCGTCACCTCAGCTGAGGTGATTAATGATTGGCAGCCATTAGCCGATCGAATCAAGGCTGAAGATCCAGCAGTGGCAGCGGTAGCACCCTTTATCCAACTACAAGGGATGCTAACAGCGAACGGTCAAGTGGCTGGGATTATGGTCACCGGTATCGAGCCTGAGTATGAAAAAAATGTCTCCATTATCAATAATCATATGATGGAGGGGAGTATTGATACCCTACAGAGCGGCGATTTCAATATCGTTCTTGGGGAGGAGATGGTGCAATCGCTCGGTCTTAATATCGGTGACAAAGTCACTTTGGTGCTGCCAGAAGCCTCGCCATCGCCTGCCGGCGTCATTCCTAGATTTAAGCGCTTTACTTTGACCGGCATCTTTAATATTAGCCCAGACGTCAACACGTTAGCGGCCTTTATTCCGATGAATGATGCGGCAAAACTGCTACGACTACCGGATGGCGCGCAAGGTATTCGCTTAAAACTTGACGATATTTTCCAAGCGCCTGCTGCCGCGCAAAAAGCGGCTAGCATTGCTCCGCCTCAGCTTTATCCTAGTGACTGGACCCAAACCCATGGCAACTTGTTTGGTGCTATCCAAATGGAAAAGGCTATGGTCGGCTTACTGCTGTTTTTGATTATTTTAGTCGCTGCTTTTAACATTGTTTCAAGCTTAGTCATGCTAGTGACGGACAAAAAGGCCGATATCGCTATTTTGAAGACCTTTGGTGCGTCGCCACGTCTGATTACCCAAGTGTTTATGGTGCAAGGGGTGGTGATTGGCGTTATCGGTACGGTTGCAGGGACGATACTAGGGGTTGTATTTGCGCTGACCGTTAGTGATATCTTAGGCTTTATCAATCAAGCTTTTGGCCTAAACCTATTTGATGCTTATTTTGTCAATTATCTGCCTTCACAGCTGCGTATAACGGATGTGGTATTGATTACCGGTGCTTCGTTTATCCTGAGCTTTTTAGCAACTATTTATCCAGCGCGCCGGGCGGCCAAGATTCAGCCAGCCCAAACGTTACGCTATGAGTAACCAAGCTTGTACTCGGCTATGATGTGGTTATTTATAGCCTACGTAAATATATCGAAGTAGTCGAAGGTGAATATATAGCAACTGTCAGCAATTAAAGAATAAAGGATACGCAATGTCAGCTATTTTGAAGGCAAGCAATATTAATAAGATTTATGATGATGGAGCGGTACATACCCAAGTACTCACGGGTTTGGATCTCAATATCAGCGCCGGCGAGCGTGTGGCTATCGTCGGTACTAGTGGTTCGGGGAAAAGCACTTTATTGCACTTGTTAGGCGGTCTTGATACGCCTACTAGCGGTGAGGTGTGGCTGCATGGTCAGTGTCTTAATCATATGAATGAGACTGAGCGCGGCGCGATGCGTAATCAGTATTTGGGCTTTATTTACCAATTTCATCATCTTTTAGCTGAATTTACCGCTATCGAAAATGTCGCTATGCCGCTGCTTATGCGCCCAAAAGTATCGACTACTGAGGCGCGTCAGCAAGCGATTGAAATCTTAGAAAATGTGGGCTTAGGTCATCGTTTAGAGCATAGGCCCGGCGAGTTATCTGGCGGCGAGCGTCAGCGGGTAGCTATTGCTCGCGCGCTAGTGACTAAGCCGTCGCTGATTTTAGCCGATGAGCCTACAGGCAACTTAGATTATGATAATGCGCAAAGCGTGTTTGGGCTATTATCGGAGCTGCAAAGCACGATGAAAACAGCGCTACTTATGGTGACCCATGATCGCAGTTTGGCGGCGCTTGCTGATCGTCAGCTGCTATTACGTAATGGTCACTGGGAGAATTACTAGGGCATGTCGAAACTGCTCAGCAACTTAGCCGCTAGAAAAGCTACGATAGGGATAAATAGTAGCCGTTGTTTTTAACATAAATCGATAGT
This sequence comes from Psychrobacter sp. 2Y5, assembly GCF_051847375.1. Lineage (NCBI taxonomy): Bacteria > Pseudomonadati > Pseudomonadota > Gammaproteobacteria > Moraxellales > Moraxellaceae > Psychrobacter > Psychrobacter sp. 2Y5. The sequence continues at coordinate 55,968 of NZ_JBPYDA010000005.1, read as the reverse complement.
ATGGTTTTGCTATTATTTACTTTTGAGGAGTGACACTATGGATAAGGGAGATGACCCAATCGCGGCTTTTGGTAGTGCAGAAGAAGGGGAGGAGCCTTTATTGCCTTATATCGATACCTTAGCATTTGAGCAAGTCGATAGAGAGGCGCAAAAAGAGCAATTGACCGCGATTTTTGATGCTATTACTTTAGCCGGGGTGGATTATTATTTAGAAGTACAAGAGACGGCGACAGGTAAGCAATATACTTTAACCAAAGACGACAAGGCTATTACCACACAAGTGATGGACAGTCACTTTAAAGATAATATTCTTGAAGCGTTAGACGAACATCAAAATAATTAGCGGCGTTTTGGGCTTTAGTGCCTTAAGGTTTAGGCGGTTTATCAGTTGGCAAGCGTTGACGCTTTTGCCAACTGCTCACTGTCTTATAACGCCAGATGCCTTTGAAAGCCAAGCCGCAGACAATGCTACTAATAATAGCTAAGATAGTCAGCCCAAGACAAAACGCGGTAATCGATACCGTGCCGCTATGAATAATAAAAGGGTTGGCACCGTCCGATAATACCCATAGACTAAAATCAGCAATCATCCTACCAATCAGCCGTAAGCTAATCATCGGCACATCAATAATCTTTGCGCCAATATAGTAGCCTGCATAAAAAATAGGCAGCGTCGTCAATGGGTTGGTGATCCAAGTCAGACCCAGCGCCATGGGTACGTTTGCGCGAAAAATAAGTGCGCCGATTAAGGCTAATAGCATCTGACCAGGTAGCGGAAAAAAAGCGCTAAGCACCCCAATATAAACAGCTTTATTTAGACTGTGGCGATTGAACTGCCATAATCTAGGGTCGCCCAAATGCGGCGCAAAGACCTTTAAGCTGCGACTCTGTAGGATTTGTTCAGGGGTGGGAAGTAGGTTCTTCAGACGTTTTTTTGACACAAGCCTGCCTTCAGTCATTAATTAAAGCCCGCTGCTAAAAAACAAGCCAATCGGTAGGCAAGTATGTTTTAAGACAAAAGTATATCATCATTAATAGTGCTATGATTAGAGGATAGCGACTTAAAGCTTATGAATAAGCTTTTGATAAGTGTTTTTACAGCGATATTTATTATAAATATTTTGTTATGAAATAGTATAGGGTAATAAAGGCGCGAATGCTATGGTCAGCGCTAAGCTTAAATAGCAAACTGCTATTCAACACGCTCTATGATTTATAATAGAACAAACTCACATTAGCGAGCGAGGAGTGTCAATGTATTGGGGGATTGGCACGCTAATAATACTCGTTATGGCAGCCGTATTAACCATAGCAGCGGCTATTCCCTTGCCTCAGAGCTTAGCTTTATTAGACACTAGCTATAGTCTACTTTTACCTTGCTTCCTTGTTGTCATCACTACCGCTCTTATCTTATTTCAGCAGCGTATTAGCTTACCTATATTAGATACCATTTCTGTTGACAGCCCCTCAAAAACAGCCTCAAAGCTAGTCTCGTCAACCCCTCGTATTCTTAGCTTGTTTAAGCCGCTACGCTATCTAATCGTAGCAGCATTGGTACTGGCTTTAATCATCGGTAGCTTACTACAAGCGCTCATTGCTCATCAGCAATTAGAGAGTACGAAAATAACGGAGCCCGCGCGAGTGCAAGCTTGGGTCACTATCGAGGGAATTAGTGATAGCGTGTACGATGCTACATTCAATAGCGGCTATCGGCAGGTCGCTACTCTTAGCGAGATAGTACCGCTAACCACTGATCTTAGCGCTGAACAATTAGCTGAAAAAAGTACTGAGAGTACGGTTAATGACATCCTGCAACCAAATAGCGCGTCATTAAATCGGCGGGTATTGCTAATTTTATACCCCAATAAGGCTAACGATACTCCTAGTGTAGCCGAGTTAAATAGCCTGCAGCCGGGCGCGCGCGTATTGATGACCTTGGCGCTTGCGCCATTAGCCAGCTCCGAGCAAGCGCTAAATAATCCGACTGGTTTTGATAGCTATCGCTGGCTACGCGCCCGTCATATCGATGGGGCCGCGACGATTATCACGCTAAGCTCAGCCCCTATTAGCTATCCGAATCAGTCGGCGGGTGTAGCTAGTGACTCTACTTCTATTTGGGCGCGGATGCATATCACTATTGATAGCTGGCGTCTGCATCTACGTCAGCACTTTTATCAAGACTGGTCCACTAAAAGCGCTGCTGAACAACAAGCAGATGCAGTGACTTTGAGTTTGCTTACTGGTGATCGCAGCTTAATCAATCGCGAAACCAAAGATCTGTATCAGCTAGCGGGTATTTCGCATCTATTAGCGATTTCAGGCACTCATGTGCTGTTTATGGCTATTATGCTAGCCGCTATGGTGGTGGTGTTAGTCGAGCGCTTTTATCCGGCACTTTATCGCCTGCTGCCGCGCTGGCAAGTACGCTGGTGGGTGATGATAGCCTCCGCTTTTATTTATGCGTTATTTACCGGCTTTGATGTGCCAGCGGCGCGTACCGCTTGGATGTTATTGGCGATAGGCTTGGTACGTCTGACGTTAGTGCCTATGAGTACTCTGCGGGTGTTATTAGCACTAGCTATCTTTATGGCTTGGCTAGATCCGTATGTGTTATGGCAAGCCGGCTATTGGCTGTCATTTATTGCGGTAGCATTGCTGCTCAATTATGAGGACGCCCTCGCAAGTCAGTCCTCAGCTGCCACCACGTCCTATCCTGCATTATCCACAAAGGCGTCTAAGCTCAGCAAAGATAAGCAAAGTCTTATTAATGTAAGCTCACAAAAGCATAAAAGTTGGCTATTATTTAAGCGCGTTTTTAGATTACAGTTTTGGCTATTTATAGCGCTGCTTCCCATCACTTTATTACTGTTTGGCAAGGCGTCGTTATGGGGTCTTGTGATTAACCTATTTGCTATTGGTTTATTCGGCTGGATTATTGTACCGCTGAACCTTTTGGCCGGGCTGTGCTATTTATTAGCACCTAGCATTGCTGATAGTATTTGGGCGTTAGTAAGTGCTATCGTCAGTCAGTTACATCAACTGATCGAATGGCTGACGACGCTACCTGTGCTAAATAGCGCTTGGTTATACACCCCAATCAACTTCGCTATGTTACTGATGGCGGCGCTCATGCTTTTGCCTTGGCTACTCCCACGAGGGGTCATTAGTCGCTGGTTCTCCTTAGTGCCACTGACGCTTTTGTCGATGACGATTTATAGCAATCAGCAGTCTTTCTCTCAGGCGCCAACACTTTATATACTGCCGACAGGAGATCGTCATATAACGGCGGCGGTACTCATTTATCCTAATGATAAAGACATAGACAATCAAAGCAAAGCTAGTAAACCATCATTAGACCAAAAATTGGGCCAAGATAAGATAAATTGGCTGTTTTTGGCCGATCATAGAGTGCAAGGTGAGCGCAATATGCCAAGTACGCTGACGGCTGAAAAATTAGTCGGACAGTTAGAGCAGCAGCTGCGCACCTTAGCGATCAAACATCTAGATGGTATTATTGTACAAAGCAGCGCTGCCACTATGACTACTAGTGTGCCTTCTAAATCTACAGACAGTAACCGTCAGTCGGTCCCGCAAGGAATATCTTTATTACCTTTAAGCGTAGCACTCTTAAGCCAACAGCTACCGACAGCGCAGTATTGGCAAGCAGGGCAACATGAGCGCTGGCAAGCGCTACAAAATGCACTAACAGTAACTAGCGCTAACCCTCTTGTCAGTGCGCAAGCCTGTCAGCAAGGTCAAGAGTGGCAAGCGTTAAATGGTCAGTTAAAGCTGCAGGCACTCACTGGTTGGAGCGAGATTGATGATGCTAGCGTTTGGGATTGTAGTCTAGCTATTGCTAGTCAATCGCCGATAACTGTCGTGCATTATAATGCTAGCAACCCTCAGCAGCCTACTCAAGCCACTGTACAAACGCTTGTCAGTAATAAAAGGTTATCTGGTTTGACTGAGACTGCCTCGGATAATACTGTTTTGAGTGACACTGTTTTTAATGACACTGTTCTGGATGAGACCAAGACCGACGCGACAGCTTTATCACGACTTATTCTCGATGTTGCCACTCATAAGCGCAGTTGGCAATTGTGGTCATTATTATGCGCGGCTGAGCCTTTAGCTTTTGATATGAGTCAAGCAGATTTTAGTTCAATAACTTGGCTGAGTCATAGTAGCTCAGCGGTATCTGCAGAGGTGTTAATGGCACAGCAGACTGAACAAGTACTGACTTACGATGAGCAGCCTTTGGAAGTGGCGCTAACCATTCAGGCTGATGAGTAATTGTAGTCAATAGCTAGGCCAATAGACAACCTCTAACAGTATCGCTGCAATAAGCTCATATTTTACTATTGAACCTTAGTGACAATGTCACCATACTTAGCAAGCCCTCAATCAGTTATAATTTGACGCGCTTTTATATACGATAGTTGTATTTTGTTTTAGATCGACCTCACTTAGGAAGTTATATGCCCAACTGGCCACCAGACCCTAATAAACGTCCTGACAATTCGGCGAATCAGCCAGTACCTCTGCAGCAGGTACCGGCCAATCAGCCCAGCGGACAAGAATGGCGTCTTATCGAAAAAACCTTATTAGCTAGTGTTGAAGAGCAGCGCCGCTCAAGGCGTTGGAGTATCTTCTTTAAGCTGCTTACCTTTGGTTATATTTTATTATTATTCTTCACTTTTAGTCGTGGCTGTAGCACCAAAACGCCTACCGGGTTAGAAGGGATGGATACCAGCTCGCCGCATTTGGCGGTAGTGGAGCTACAAGGCGTCATCAGTAATGGTGATATTGCCAATGCTTATGACGTTAATGAAGCTTTAACACGCGCTTTTGAAAACCCGAATTCGAAGGCGGTAGCTTTAGATATCAACTCTCCTGGCGGCTCTCCGGTGCAGTCGGACGAGATATGGCAAACGATGATAGATCTGCGCGCCGAGTATCCTGATAAAAAACTCTATGCGGTCATCGGTGATATCGGTGCGTCTGGGGCTTATTATATTGCCTCGGCAGCCGATGAGATATATGTGAATCCTTCAAGTCTAGTCGGCTCTATCGGCGTCATCATGCCTAGCTACAACATCGAAGGGTTAATGGACAAAGTTGGGGTGGAAGATCGTACGATTACTGCTGGCGAATACAAAGATATCTTAAGCCTATCGCGACCACTAACGGATTATGAAGAGCAGCATGTCGAAGATGTATTAGCCAATACCCATAAACACTTTATCAATGCAGTAAAAGAAGGTCGCGGCGATCGCCTCAAAGATCCTGAAGCCAATAAACTATTCTCAGGGCTATTTTGGACTGGTGAGCAGTCGATCGCTTTAGGACTAGCGGACAAAAAAGGCAGTATCAGCAGTTTAGAGAAGCAGCTTGAGCTTGATAATGTGGTGAACTATACGCCTGTAGATCCGTTCCAGCTGTTTATGGACCGCTTTGCGGTAAAATTAGGCGCAGGTGTCGGCTCAAGTATTAACCTTGATGTATTAGGGCAGCAAGAGGGCAGCGCTGAGATGCGTTAAGGGTGTCTACTATAAAGTTGGTTTTGAATTTATCAGTATCCGGGCTGAGCTAGTAAATAGCTCAGCCTTTTGCTATAACTAAGTTTAGTTTTAGTCCCTTTAATCCACTATCCTATAAATATATTTTAATAATCAAAATAATAGAGAGCTTATATGAGTGAGAATGACCATAAGGCGCAAAGGTTTGCGTCCCTGCCAGTATCAAAGATAACCCAAAAGCCAGTACTGCATTTCGCCCATGCCAATGGCATGCCAAGCGCCGTTTATGCGCCTTTTTTTGCCGGGCTCGCTGAATTTTTCACTATTGAATATATCCCTATGTTAGGTGAAACAAGCGGCTATCCGGTGGACGATAATTGGCGCAGTCTGACCCAGCAAGTCGTCGATAGTGTAGCAGAGGCTTGCACGCGTCATGGCGTGGCACAAGTCGTCGCGGTTGGGCATTCTCTGGGAGCGTTGTGTACTTTGCAAGCGCTGTACCGTGCGCCCAAACACTTCAAGCAAGCAGTGCTTATGGATCCGCCTTTGATATATGGGCGTAATAGTTTATTTATGCATTTGGCAAAGACGCTAGATAAAGTGCCAATGATGAATCACCGCTCAATGGATAAATTTTCACCCTCAGGCATCTCAAAACATCGCCGTGATGTTTGGGAGAGCCGCGATGACGCTTACGAGCAAATGCGTCACAAAAGCTTCTTTAAAAATTTCGATGAGCGCAGCTTTAAAGGGTATATCGAGCACGGCTTACATGAGCGAGCTGATGGCAAAGTGACGTTAGCGATCTCCAAGAAAAATGAGGTGGCGGTGTTTCGAACCAATCCATCGATGTATTGGTTGACTCCTAATGAAGCTCCCAAGCCGCCCGTTAAGCTCGTCATTGGCGAGGCAAGTTTATTTTTGAAACGTAAATTCCCGCAGCAAGTCAAAGCGCGCTTAGGGATAGACTTTCAGACTCACAAAGGCGGTCATATGTTCCCGCTTGAGTATCCAGACTCAGTGTCAGCAGTGGTGCTAGATATCATCGAGCAGCAGATGTCTAAATAATAGCAAGTCTTAATGCTAAAGCTGTTCTGTGAAATGGCGTCGCTTATTTTTTTGAGTCATTATATATGTCGAAATCTGCAAACCTACCAGACGCGATCAAGCAAACAGCAAAAGCGCCGCCGCTATTTTCTTTATGGGAAGCTTTAGCGCTGCTAGTAGGAATGGTGTTTGCTTTTTTTGGCAGTCAGCTATTAGGTATTTATATCGCTGGAAAGCTATTATTACCCTCCACTAAATCACAAACGGCGGCTGATTTATTTTATTTTGCTAGCGGCAATGGCACGATCGTTAGTAGCTCGATTGTCTTTAGCGGTGTATTTTTGAGCGCTTTAATAGCGCTTATCATTCGCTTAAAAGGCGCGCAAGTCAGCGATTATTTAGCGCTCAAGTCGTTCTCACTAAAAGTCGCTATCGGCAGCTTTGGGCTACTATTACTGTTTATGATTGGTAGTCAAGCGCTGACATACTGGTTGGATAAATCCCCTTCGCTGTTCGTTGATCCTTTGTATGCTTCGGTCAGCTCGGTATGGCTGTTGATTATTGCGATGGTAGTGATTGCACCTATCTATGAAGAGCTGTTGTTTCGAGGCATTATTTGGTCAGCGCTCAAAGAGCAGTTTGCCATAAAATTTGATAAAAGAGGGCTATCGAAAGCTGAAGGCCTAGCACAATCAGAAGCGCACGGCGCACTGATGGCAAGTCTGATTACTAGCTTAGTATTCGCGATTATGCATCTGCAATATGGGCTCTATGAAATTAGCACTATCGTCGTGCTCGCCTTTATATTTTGTTATGCGCGCTACAAGTCGGGCTCGCTCCTATTGCCGATAGCTCTACATATCTGCAATAACGGCTTGGCGATGTGGCAGTATCTAGCGCAAGCTGCTTAACTTGATGCGCGTTTGTGACTGATTTATGCTCTAGCTTAACGAATGCTAAGGGTAGTTTTTATCAGCTGACAAGTTTTTAGGCGTACGTAGCGATACTTAAATTCCAGGATTTAGCGCGAGCACTTCTGTGGCGGCTCGTTCAATATCCTCAATGGTCAAACTGGGTTTACCACTTAAAGCCTGTCGCCACTTGCGCGCGCCATTCAAGCCTTGAAAGAGGCCTAAATAATGCCGCGCCATCGTCGGTAGCGCTTCGCCAAGCTCGATTTGCTGACGCAGATAAGGGTACATCTCAGCCAAGATATCAGAGCGTTTTGGCGCAGGCTCGCCCCATAAGCTATTGGCCTCTGCGAGCAGATAAGGGTTTTGATAAAAAGCGCGGCCGATCATCACCCCATCGATGTGCTCTAGGTGGTCTACGATATCTTGTACGCTTTCGATACCGCCATTGATCTCGATATCAAGCTCAGGAAATTCTTGCTTAAGCCGGTAGACATCCTCATAGCGCAGAGGCGGTATTTCGCGGTTTTGCTTTGGGCTGAGACCTTGTAGCCAAGCGGTACGAGCATGGACAATAAAGCGCGTACAGCCCGCCGCTGCCACTGTCTCAACGAACTCCTTCATAAACTCATAACTATCAAAGTCATCGATACCGATGCGATGTTTGACCGTTACCGGAATATCGACCGCCGCTTGCATATGCTTAACTAAGCTTGCAACGGTATCAGGTTCCGCCATCAAGCAAGCGCCTATCTTATTGTGCTGTACTCGATCGGAGGGGCAGCCGACATTGATATTGACCTCATCATAACCATGCTGCTGCGCAAATTCGGCGCACTGGGTCATATCCGCGCTATCTGCACCGCCTAATTGCAGGACAATAGGGTGTTCGCGGTCATCAAAACGCAAGTGACGCGCGCGGTTACCATATATGATCGCCCCCGTGCTAATCATCTCCGTATAAAGATAAACGTGAGGATTGAACAGGCGCGCAAAATAACGGTAGTCAGTCGTTGTCCAGTCGATCATCGGCGCGACTGATAAGCGTTTGTTGGTCATATCTATCATAACTATAGAACTCTTTTTCAAAACGTTTTTAACTATTTGTTTAACAAAGCCTCTTACTCAGCGCAGCCTTCATTTTAATAAAGCATTAGGGCCTATCTAACAGAGCTATATGCATTTTAAATTGAACTGATGGTAGCTTTTTTATTATCGGTATTATTCAAAGTTAAAGTGCATAGCGCCATTAAATCACTCGGTTAAGTTGTCTCGATTCTGGTAGATGATAAAAATACAAACCAACCATAATACTCATCGCACCGATAAAAGCGATATACAGAGCAGGTGAGAAGCTAATATAAGAGGTGGCATAACCCAGTGCAAAAGGCAAAAGTCCGCCCACGATTGCATACATCACATTATAAGATAAAGCAAGACCTGTGAGGCGTACGTTAGTCGGAAATAACTGTACAAAGATAGCTGGTATCATGCCCACAATTCCAGCAAAAAACCCGAGTAAAGCGTACATAATCAAGATGTAATCGCCACCGGTTTGCAGATGATAATAAAAGACAAACATCTGACCGATTAACAAAACCGAGCCAAAAACTAAAATTTTACCAAAATTTTCATAGTTGGACACAATGCCATAAAAGACACAGCCAAAAATCATAAACACAATGCCCAAGCTATGCGAAAAACCAAACAGATCACTATCCAAGATAAAACGTAACTCGATTAGGCTTGGCAGTAGTAAAGCCACTACCGTAGTGATGCTAGCAATCACAAAACTGAGCAAAAGGCCTAAAAAGATAGAGTGCTTGCAGTGCTTAAATAGTAAAGTGAGCGGCTGCCTGATCTCTTTTAAAGGTTTCCTTGCTTGCATTTCAATAAAAAAAGGTGATTCGTTAATAAAACGCCATGCAAGTAGGGGTAAAAGGCTTAACAGAGCAGCGGCAGCAAAGGGCACACGCCAGCCATAATCTAATAACTGAACAGGAGTCATCGATCCGTTTAGCCAGACAAAAAAAGCATTGGAGAATAATACGCCTACAAAAAAGCTCGCCGTCACATAGCTACAGCCCACTGATAGATACTGACGCGGGACTTGTTCAGCAATATAAATCCAAGCCAAAGGCACATAAACGCCAAACGCCATCCCCTGTATCAAGCGCAAAAAAATAAATAAAATAGGCGCTATTATGCCCCAGTGAGCATAGGTTGGTAGTATCGCCATAGCTATCATACAAAGAGCAGTAGCAAGCATACTCATGAGTAATAAGGGCTTACGTCCCTTAATATCACCATAGCGGCCAAAAATAATACCACCAAGCGGGCGAGCTAAATAACCGATAGCGAATAACCCTAACCCTTGCAAACGAGTGACGCGAGGATCAATATTGGCTGGAAAAAAAGCAGAAGAAATATAATCTGCCATATACAAATAAATCAAAAAGTCAAAAAAAGTGATAGCGCTAGTCAAGCAGACAAAAATCACCATGTTTTTATCTTTACCAGACATAAGCGCATATTGAGGGCGAGAGGGCATGGTCGGTTTTTTTCCATATACAAGCAAAGCATTACAACGGTCATCACAATAACCGTCGACGATAAATAAAAAGTCATGATTGAGCTGAGATAAAATAGAGGGTAAATAAAAAAAGTGTAGCAACTATAGGCTAGGGGATGTTTATAGCAGCCAATCAATAGGTAACCAAGACATAATAGTTAGCCAAATATGATCGGACAAATCCACCCGCGGTTCAGTCTCATAAACCTTCCTCTTACCGTTTTCCATAGTGTGCCATTGCAAATGATTGTCATCGGTCAACTTGACTTCATAAGCTTGACTCAGTAAGTCATCACCGAGCGCTTCATGAAGTTGACGCGCCAGCTCATCATCATTGATGATAACGCCCATCTCCGTATTGATATTTGCTGAGCGCGGATCGACATTATAGGAGCCAATAAAGACTTGATGGTCATCAATGGCAAAGGTTTTAGCATGTAAGCTAGTTGAAGATTGACTTCGCGCTTTCCACAACTTGTTTTCGCGATCTTCTTCACTAGCTGTGGATTTTAGCTCATATATCTTGATACCGGATTTGAGGAGCTTAGGTCGCCACTGGCTATAGCCAGAATGCACGGCGGTTACATCGGTGGCATCAAAAGAGTTGGTCAGTATCTTTATGCTAATACCAGAGTTGGCCAGATCTACTAACGTATCGACACCATCTTTGGTAGGCACAAAATAAGAAGAGATGATTGTCAGCTCTTTAGAAGGGCGTCCAAGCAAGGTTCGTAGCTGCTGCACCAAATTGGTATCTGCAGGAACAGACTTGGTAAGCTTACCCACATCGTCACTCAAAAACTGCATATCCGTCCAGCGAAAAGGAATGCGCTTATTCAATAAATCAGTATCGATAGAAGAGTCTTCAATCGCTGACTTATATACCGATACGCTACTTTGGCTATCGCTTTTCTCATTTTTATCAAGTTGATCAAGCCCTGCGATAAAGTCCGTAGGTCCATCTTTATCTAAAGTCACTAACGTCTCAATATCGTAAGAAATAGGCGCTGACCAATAACTGCCAAAGCTATTATCAATATCCGCGACCACTTTACCGATAAGAAGTACGTCTAAATCAGCAAATTGGCTGTTTTGATCGTTACTTAAGTACTCGTTACCGATATTGCGGCCACCGATGATAGTGATTTGTTTATCAAAAGTCATGCTTTTATTATGCATGCGCCGGTTGATACGCGGCAGACCAGTGACGAAGTTTAGCGCTTGAAACTTACGATGCATTAAAGGGTTAGTAATTCTTACCGCTATATTAGGATGACTGGAGAAACGTAATAACTGCTGATCAAGTGCGGCACTACTGTTAAAGTCATCTATCAATAAGCGCACGATAACGCCGCGCTCAGCCGCTTCCCATAAGTCTTTTAGTAGTAGTTGACCGGCCTGATCGTCATGCCAAATGTAGTATTGAGCGTCGATATTACGAGTCGCCATATCGGTCAATATGCTACGAGAGGCAAAAGCATTGGCTCCGGTGACAATCGGATGATACCCTGATAAATCAGGATGGATTTTGTTTTGCTCACTAATAGCGGCGACTAAGTCAGTATTATTATCAGCATTGGCGGTATCATCGGTTTCAGTATTGACGTTGTTATCTTCAATACCTGAGTCCAAGCGTGAATTTAAAATATTTGACTCATCTTGATCTTTTACGCTGTTATTTGTATACATAGCATTAACCCGCTCAGATAGAGCTTTACTCTCTGCTAAGTGCGGTTGTTTCGGTAAGATTTGACAGCCAACTAAACTCAATGACAACCCAAGAGTAAGGCTCATCGTCAATTTACTAGAATAAACATCCAACATCGACATCATAAGGTGGCCTCAATGAACTCAAAAGATTGGCTTAGCGGTCTACTACCATGCCATTATTAGTAATACGCAGTATCAGTACTGAATTAATGGCAGTATCCATTACAGTATTGAAGCAGTATTAATATGACTCTACACATAATCATATCGTGCTTAACAAGTATGTGAGTAATAACTAAAAAAGTTATACATTTTAGCAACTCGCACAAATATTTTTGCCAAGCTTAGCAGGTACAAGGGTGTCTGCCTATAAAAAATACGTTAAATTTTTTAATTCGTAGCAGGGGCTTAGGTACGATAAAGGCTTAAAGCCTAGTTACGAAAAAAAGCTTAGCAGAGGTCTGAAAAGCAGAGGCATGATATGATATTGTGCAGTTTAAAACGATAACCAATAGCGGTATCTATCCTCCTTGTAGCCTCAATTTTCACTACGGAACACTTATGAGCCAATCGCCAGCACAACAAAATAGCAACGATAGTAGTTTGGATAATAACTGGCGCTCAGATGCTTTAGATTTGAGCCTTGATTATGGTATGCAAACCATCGCCGTACGTGCCGGACAACATCGCACCGATGAGGGTGAACATTCAGAAGCCATTTTTACGACCAGCTCCTATGTCTATACGTCGGCGAGTGATGCCGCCGCGCATTTTAATGGTACTAAGACGGGTAACGTTTATTCGCGCCATACTAACCCAAGCGTGCGCACCTTTGAGCGCCGCCTAGCAGCACTCGAAAACGGTGAGCGCGCAGTGGCAACCGCTTCTGGCATGGGCGCTATTTTGACCATGTGTTTGGCTTACCTAAAGGCGGGCGATCACTTGCTGGCGGCCAATCAGCTGTTTGGGTCGTCCATTGGCCTTTTCAATAACTATATGGCCAAGTTCGGCGTCGAGGTCAGTTACGTTGATTGCTTTGACAATGACGCTTGGGCGGCAGCCGTACAGCCCAACACCAAGCTCATCTACTGCGAAAGTCCGAGTAATCCGCTGGCGCAAATCTGCGATATTGGCTTTTTGAGTGAGCTCTCAAAGGCCAATGATATCTTATTCGTTGTCGATAATTGCTTTGCGTCACCAGTGATACAGCGTCCGTTAGACTTAGGCGCCGATGTGGTCATTCATTCGGCGACTAAGTATTTAGATGGTCAAGGCCGAGTCTTAGGCGGCGCCTTAGTCGGTAGCGATAAACTGATGCAAGAGGCCTTTACCGTGGTACGTTCAGGCGGTATCAGCATGAGTCCTTTTAACGCTTGGGTATTTACCAAAGGGCTTGAGACTCTCAAGCTACGCATGCAAGCCCACTGTAATAATGCCAATCAAGTAGCTGAGTTTTTGGTGAATCATCCAAACGTTAATACCGTGCATTTCTCCGGTCTAAAAGATCACCCAGCGCACGAGCTTGCGACACGCCAGCACCATATGCCCGGCGCTTATGGCGCGATTATGGGTTTTGAAGTCAAAGTGATCGATTCTGATAATGGTACGCAAGATGGCAAAGCTGCCGCTTGGCAGGTGATAGATGCGACACAAATGATCTCTATTACTAATAATTTAGGCGATGCTAAGACGACGATTACTCATCCTGCGACCACCACTCATTTTCGCTTAACGCCTGAAGCTCGCGCTGAGGCAGGGGTCAATGATAGTTTAATTCGACTGTCGGTAGGGCTCGAGGATGTTGAAGATATCATCAAAGACTTGGCTCGCGGCTTAGACAGTTTATAAAGATAACGGTATAATTGGTTTGATACGAGCAGTTTTAGACGATTGGCTGATTTGCAAAGATACTCTATCTTAAACTGATACCCTATCTTACGCTATAGCCATCAATTTTTATTATAAAAGACAAAGAGATATTTATGAATATTCAAGCCTTGATGCAACAAGCACAAACCATGCAAAAAAAAGTCGAAGCCAATGTTGAGACGGCCAAAAAAGAGCTGGCCAATAAAGAAGTACAGACAGAAGCAGGCAGTGGCCTCGTCAAAGTCACCATGACCGGCCGCCATGTGGTCAAGCGTTTATCTATCGACCCTAGTTTATTAGAGGACGAGCCTGATATGATCGAAGATCTTATCGCCGCCGCTATTAATGATGCCGTTCGTCAGGCAGATGAGCTATACGAAGAAACTATGGCTGGCGCGACCTCAGGTATGGGTCTACCACCAGGTATGCAAGGCATGTTCTAAGCGGTTATTCATTGTTGGATAACACAAAAAGCTTATAAATACTGACTTTAGCAGTCAATAGATGGGGTTGTTATCGTGATGATATGACCCCATTTTTATAACTAGAATTTAAGTTATAGAGTCCGTTTTATAATAGTGAAAGGATAATAATTTGCTTACTGTCAAATTCGATCAGCTGGTCAAGCAGCTGCGTATACTGCCTGGTGTCGGTCAAAAAAGTGCGCAGCGTATGGCTTTGCATTTACTCAGCAAAAAACGCCCGCAAGGTATGGCACTAGCCCAAGCTTTGGATGAGGCGATGCGTGAAATCGTTGAGTGTCAGCGCTGTCATAGCTTCAGTGATGAGAGTATCTGCCCGCTGTGTCAAGATCCAAGACGCGATAGCACTCAGCTGTGTGTGGTGGAAACGGCAGCTGATGTGATGGCGATTGAACAAACAGCTGGCTACCGCGGCCTGTATTTTGTCTTGGGCGGTCATCTATCGCCTATCGATGGCATTAGTGCCGATGATCTCAATATCGATCAGCTGGTCTGGCGGGTCAAAGAAGAGCCGGTAGAGGAGCTGATACTAGCGACAGGAACCACAGTAGAAGGTCAAACAACGGCGCATTTTATTAGCGAGGCGACCAGTCGCCATGTCAAAAAAGTCACTCGCCTGGCACAAGGGGTGCCGATGGGCGGTGAGCTTGAGTATCTTGATAGTATGACCTTAGGTCAAGCATTGCAAAATCGCTCTTTTTTATAAAAGCATCGTTTTGTGGTATTAATTGATTAGTAAAGGTACTAGGCTTTATGCCTAGTTTTTTATTCTTTGAAATAAATAACGCTAGCCCAATTAATACTCTGATATTGTTATAATCGACTCATTAACTTTTCAATTTAAGCAGGTATCTGCCCGTGCCCAACCCTTCTTTAACAACGATAACAACTACGCAAGATGATATTTCTACTGATAATGGCTCTATAGTGACGCTCGATAATCAATCAGTCTCTGCGTCAAACGCTTTACCCTCCAAGCCAGACATTGATGCGCTACTAGATAGTGCCGATGAGCTGCCGGTGACTTGGATCAAAGAGCAATCCCAATTAGCATCCGTCATTGCAGCGCTAGAAGGCTGCGGACGAGTGGCATTGGATACTGAATTTATCAAGCGCGATACTTATTATCCGCGTTTAGCTTTGGTGCAGATAAACGTGGGCGCTCATATCTATTTATTAGATGCCCCGCAGTTACAGTTGCAGGAGTTTTGGCAAGCGCTAAGCGCAGTTGAGGTTGCCATTTGGCACGCTTGTGGCGAAGATTTAGGTATTTTTTACTTACTATCTGATTGCCCGCCGTTGACTAATATTTTTGATACGCAAATTGCGCTATCGTATTTAACCGGTCAGTTGCAGATGGGCTACCAGCAAGCACTAGATGATCAGTTGGATATGCATATTGATAAAGAGCAAAGTCAGTCCGACTGGCTGCGTCGTCCTCTATCTGATGAACAAGAGCAGTATGCGATAGATGATGTGCGTTTTTTGCCGGCACTGTATCTGAGCTTGGAATATGAGCTAAAAAAGCAAGGCTTGTACGAGTATGTCTGGGCCGATTGTCAGCTCTATGCTCAAGAGCTGTACGACTCCCAGCAGGTTGCCGATGAAGATATGTATCTTACTATGGCGGACTATCGCTATGACACGCAGCAAATGGCTATTCTGCAAGCGGTGGCAAGTTGGCGTGAACAGTTGGCGCGTGCCACCAATCAGCCGCGCACCTTTGTGATAAAAAAACAAGCGGTACGCGAGATTATCACCGAAAAGCCTAAGTCTATGCGCGAGCTGGCGCACAAAACTACTATGCATCGTAGTATGCTCAGACTCTACGGAGAAGAGTTGCTAAATGTTATCAAAAAAGCAAAAGAGCAGCACCCGGCAGAGTATCCAGATCGCCTGCCAGCGCCTTATCGCTCCAAGAATAAAGCACTCGCCAAGGCTGTACAGCATGTGGTGGACAAGCAGTCAGAGAAGATCGGCATACCAGCAAATGTATTAATACGTAAAAAGTGGCTGCATCAATTATATGAAGTCATTGCTTATGATAAAGACTTAGCTGATCTGCCAGAGGGGCTACAAGGCTGGCGTCATGAATGGGTGACACAGACTTTGATACCTATTATTGAAGAGCATAAAACTGAGCTTAAGCAGGGCATGGGAGTTAAGGCTTAATCGTTCCGTGATTAAACCTACCGTGCTCTAAAAACCAGATCAACTGTTGCGTGACCTCTCTACTCATTAGCATGCCAGTATGAGTGACGGGCAAGATGATATGGTCAGTAGCGCCGGCAAGCTGAGTCTCAGTGACATACACTGTGCCGTCATGAGCTAAGCTTTTATCTTCTATGTCGCTATCAGCCTTGCGCAGTTTACGATTATGATAGTTCAAAATCGGCTGACCTAAGCCCTGCGCTTTATTACCCGCAATAACCCCAAGCTCAATATCGTCAGGCAAAGATGCAACTGTGCCGTCCAAAGCTTGCTCATATGATTTACCGACAATAAAAGGCACTAATCGCCAACTGTAATCACCACTGACGCTGCCCAAGTGGGGCGTACCTAAAGTGACACAGCGCCCAATGCGCCACTGCGGATAGTGAGCGACAAAATCGCGGATTATCAACCCGCCCAAGCTATGACCAACGAGATCGATTGGCTGATCAGGGTGATGATGACTCTCAAGCCAAGTGTTTAAGCGAGCGCTATTGGTTTTGATACTGTCGCGCATGCTGCGATAGCTGAATTGATGAGTATCAAACCCTTGTGCTTGCAAGCGTTTGGCCAGTGGCCGCATGACAAAGGCCACTTGATGTAGACCATGAATAAGGATAACGAGATTGTGTTTAGGCATATGGTTTGCTAGGGCGCGGTTAGTTTTAAATACTAGTTATTATAGCGGTAAGTTTTATAGGTAAACATTGTTATTAGGATAAGATTTGCCAAATAACGCACTCGTTACGCTAGCTAGGTTTATACTGCGTATATAAACTCGACTAAGCTAAATTCAGCCTCTGCTGAGTGCGCCTCTGCTACAACCGCTCCAATTACTGCGCTGACTTTTGGCTGGCGCGTATCTGTATCGATATAACGCCAATCACCAAGCACATAACGAGTTTTGTTATTTAGCGTTGTATGGATATTAGGCCTATGTGTGTGCCCATGCAGTAGCGCGTCATTGTTAGCAACCGCTTGGGCGACAGATTGCTCATTAACGTCCATGATATAAGCGTCTTTGGTACGGTTATTGAGCTTGCTCTTAGCGCGGATGTTCTCAGCGATAGCTAAGCGCCTCGATAGGGATTTATTGAGTAGATACCATTTGCTCAAGCGATGGCGTATGACTTTACGGAACCATTGATACTTTTTATCATCGCTGCACAGTGCGTCGCCATGCTCCAAGCGATACTTTTGTTCACCAACATCTAGGGCATAAGGCTCATCGATAAGCTCGCCACCAAATAGATTGAGAAAACCGCGATCTAATAAAAAGTCACGATTACCATGCATGACTAATATCTCACAGCCATTCACTCGTAGCTGTTTGAGCCTAATGATTAATGGGGTTAGCCAATGCGCTTGTCTTTCGTCGTCTGTTAAGGACAGATAAACATCATCGCCAAGCCAAACCTCAAACCAGTCGCCTAAGATAAACAAGCGCTTAAGATTCGGCAAAGCGAGACAGTCATCAAGCAGCGCTAAAAAAGCCTGCACCAAGGCAGGCTCATCAAGCGATAAATGCAAATCACTAATCAAGACTTGCCGTATATCATGCGGGCGAGTGGTTATCAGATGATTAAAGGTTTGCATTTATGATTTTCCTAATTAGCTATCCTAAATAGAGGTCTATTCAGCTAGCGTTTGCTTATTGAGAAACGACTTTAGCAGAGTTGATAGTAATAGGCTCGTTTGGCACATCAGCATGCATACCGAAACGACCTGTTGCAACGCTGCGCATTTTTTCAATCACATCCATACCGTCGGTGACTTTACCAAATACCGTGTAACCCCAACCTTGCATATTTTTGCCCGAGTGGTTCAAGAAGTCGTTGTCTTTGACATTGATAAAGAATTGGCTAGTCGCTGAATGCGGGTCTTGAGTGCGCGCCATAGCGATCGTGCCTTTATCGTTCTTAAGGCCATTATCCGCTTCGTTTTCGATTGGTGCGTTGGTTTTTTTCTCATTCATCTGGGCGTCCATACCGCCGCCTTGAATCATAAAGCCATCAATAACGCGATGGAAGATAGTACCTTCATAATGACCTGAATTGACGTAGTTTAAGAAGTTTTCTACGGTTTTTGGCGCTTTTTCTTCATTGAGCTCAATAGTGATATCACCCATTGATGTCTCTAACTGTACTACTGGCATATCGCTCATGGTTGTCTCCTGATTGTTGGTGTTGGAAAATGAATTGGGCTGAGTGTCTGAAATCATTGTGTTATTGGTGCTGGCACAACCTAGTATAAACAAAGGGGCAAATAAGCTGGCAAACCCGAATGTTTTGATAGCATGCATAGATATTCCTTTTCGCTCATAAGAGGCAGTGTTAATTTAGAGGTCAGTCTAACGGCTTTTTTGCCTGATGTCATGTATCTGGCTGTTAATGAGTTTGCAAAAGCTGATAGAATAACGCAACTTTATTTTTATTCTTAATTTATAATGATTTCAATTCAAGCCGCTAATAAATGGCTTAGGAGCAATGATTAATGAGCGCCAAACCTAGTAATAACGCGAGCAACGATATAAAAAAAGATGAGCCGAAAAACGACTTTATTCGTAATATCATTCGTGAAGATATAAAAAAGCAAAAATACGAGCAAATCGTGACCCGTTTCCCTCCTGAGCCTAATGGCTATTTGCATTTAGGTCATGTCAAATCCATCTGCCTAAACTTTGGCGTCGCTGAAGAGTTCGACGGGCTTTGTCATTTGCGTTATGACGATACCAATCCGACCGCTGAAAAGCAGGACTATATTGACAATATAAAAAAGGACGTTCATTGGCTAGGATTTGAGTGGGCGGGCGAGGCACTGCATGCCTCCAGCTATTTCGATCAGCTGCATGCGTGGGCGGTGCAATTGATTGAGCAAGGCGATGCTTATGTCGATTTGCAAACTCCTGAACAAATCAAAGAGAACCGAGGTTCCTTCAAAGAAGTGGGCACGCCCTCACCGCAACGCGATGCTAGCGTCCAAGACAATTTGCAACGCTTTACCGATATGAAAGACGGCAAATTTGCTGATGGTGAAGCAGTACTGCGAGCCAAGATCGATATGTCTGATGCTAATATGAATATGCGCGATCCTATTATCTATCGGGTCATGCATCAAGAGCATCATCAAACGGGTGATAAGTGGTGCATCTATCCGATGTATGATTTTGCTCATCCTTTATCGGATGCAATCGAGGGCATTACTCATTCGTTATGTACGTTAGAATTCGAAGATCATCGTCCGTTTTATAACTGGATCGTCGAGAAGATCGGTTTTGAGCAGCCACCGCATCAGTATGAGTTTAGTCGCTTGAATGTCGATCATACTTTGACCAGTAAGCGTAAGCTTAAGCAGCTCGTTGACGAAGGCATTGTAGAAGGTTGGGATGATCCGCGTATGCCAACGGTGGCTGGCATGCGTCGCCGTGGCTATACGCCAGAGGGGCTGCGTGATTTCTGTGCGCGCGTTGGCATCGCAAAAGCCGATGGCGTCACCGATATGCGTTTGTTAGAGTTCAGTATTCGTCAATCTTTGGATACTACTACCGCACGAGGTATGGCGGTATTAAAACCACTAAAAGTGACGATTACTAACTTTATCGAGGCGGTGAGCCAGTGGCAAGATTTAAAAGCTGATAGCGTAGCCGCTCGCTTCGATGAAGATAGCCAAACCTTGTGGCTCAGCCAACCTAAGCATCCTAATGTCGATATGGGCGAGCGCGAGATTCCTTTTACTCAAACCCTTTATATCGATCAAGGCGACTATGAAATAGAGCCGCCAGCAGGATATAAGCGTTTATCTCCAGAAAAACCTGAGATTCGCTTGCGTAATACGTATGTGCTCGCGGTGACTGAGCACATTACTGATGATAGTGGCGACGTTGTTGAGCTCAAAGCAACTATCGATCCATCGACTCTAGGTAATAACCCTGAAGGCCGAAAAGTCAAAGGTGTCATTCATTGGGTCTCAGCCGATAAAGGTGTGCCAGCGACGGTACGACTCTACGAGCCTTTATTTAGCGCAGAAGATCCAAGTAGCGTAAGTGATGTGCATGAGGCATTGAACCCGAGTTCTTTAACCGTGTTAAATGCGGTCGTGGAGCCATCGCTTGCGGATGCGGACGCCGGTACTCGCTTTCAGTTTGAGCGTGAAGGTTACTTCATCTCAGATAGCGAAGAGCACAGCGCTGATAAGCCAGTATTCAATCAAATCGTCAGCTTACGTGATAGTTATAAGCCAGCTTAAGTATCCAGCTTAGGTATCGAGCTTAATTATCAATATTAGTTTGCAAATGAGCCCATTTCTAGTAATCTAGGAATGGGCTTTTAGCTTACCTCTAAATGGAATAAGCGCATTACAATCTCTCACAAGACATTCATAACTGTTTTGGTAAGCTAGAGAAGCTTGTTTACTAGATATAGCTATATAGTTGTACAACGTTATATAGCTATGATAACAATACAGCGTGGCAGCCCTGTAGGCGCTGACGCTGAAACATTAATAATTTCAAACACTAATAACAAGGATACTATTATGGCAGTTCTACGTTTAGGTGACGACGCTCCAAATTTTGATGCGGAGACGACTGAAGGCAATATCAATTTTTATGATTGGGCAGGTGATAGCTGGGTAGTGCTTTTCTCCCATCCTGCAGATTACACGCCAGTTTGCACGACAGAGCTTGGCCGCACAGCAGCTCTCGGCGGCGAGTTTCAAAAGCGTAATGTCAAGCCCATTGCGCTATCAGTTGATGGTTTAGACGATCATAATGACTGGGCGAAAGATATCGAAGAGACCCAAGGTACCGCCGTGAATTTCCCCATCATCGCGGATTCTGATCGTAAAGTTGCTGATCTTTATGACATGATTCACCCTAATGCCGATAACACGGCAACAGTCCGTAGCGTATTTATTATTGATCCGAAGAAAAAAGTGCGTTTAACGCTAACTTATCCAGCCAGCTGTGGCCGTAACTTTGATGAAATCGTGCGCGTCATTGATGCGATGCAGTTATCAGACGAGTACAATGTCGCCACCCCAGTCGACTGGAAAGACGGCGATGACGTTATTATTCCACCTAGTGTCAAAAATGAAGATATCGCTGCGAACTATCCAAAAGGTCATACTGAAATTAAGCCTTATTTGCGTACCACTCCAGCACCCAATAAATAAGCTCGTTTAAGCTAATTTAGTATGCAAAAGCTCTATGACATAAAGTCGTAGGGCTTTTTTACTATTCGTAGCAAAAGTTTTAGTCAGGTTTGCTATTATAAGGATTGCAAGCTAGCTATTATGTACTGCTACACTAATTATAAAGCTAAAATAAATACTATCTAATAGCGCTAAAAGCCCTGCACTTATCCAAATTCATTCACTTACAGGGAAGTTACTATGAAAAAGTTATATATTACGCGCACGGCACCCAATCCACGTAAAGCACTTATTCTACTGGCCTCAAAAGGCATTGACGTTGACGACATGGATGATTTAAGTGTGGTCGATATTGACTTTGCCGCCAATGAGCAGTCTTCAGAGTCTTTTACTAAGATCAATCCGATGCAAACCGTGCCAGTGCTGACTTTAGGCGATGGTACCGTACTTAATGACTCGCAGGCGGTCTGTGAATATCTCGATCGCGTTTATGGCGAGCGCTCGGTGATGGGTAATGATGTTGTACAGCGCGCGCAAGTCTGTGCCATGCGCCGTATTGCTGAGTTTGAGGTGTTGTACAATTATATGCTAGCGTTTCAGCACAGCCATCCTTCTAAAGCCAAGCGGGTCGATCAAGTGCCAGAATTTGTGGAGCAGTCCATCGCACGCGCTGTCAAAGCCCTGCCTTATTTTGAAAATGCCCTTAAGGGTCGCGACTATCTAGTTACCGATCATCTCACCTTCGCTGATATCGTACTGTATCTAGGTCTTGATTTCGGTAAAGCCCTCAAAGTCAATCCTTTAGAGCAAGGTGAAAACTTAGCACGCTTCTATAAGAGTATGCATGAGCGTTTTGGAATAAAGGTCATGGCAAAGCCTAAATCTGATTCCTAAGCCCTAAAATATAAAAATAATAAACGGCTCAGTACATACCGATAAAGTTGTTTATTTTGATAAATGTGGTGAATGGTGATAAATAATATCAATATCACTTAAATTATTTATCACAGCACCTATAATCATGAGAGATGATTTGACTATTAAACGCTAAATCTGCTAAAAATCTAGACTTGTTTTAAAAGAGAGGTTGCCTATGCTACCAATGATGAACCAACCAAATATGAGAGCTGCTCTAAAAACCGCTTTTTTGCCCAGTTTACTAGCAGCAGCAATGACTCTGAGTGCTTGTAGTGATAACTCTCCAGTAACAGATAATGACTCTGTCAGTGCAGCGACTACTGAAGAGAGCGAAAGGATGGACAAGGTTGACGCTAATGATAGCGATACCACTGCTGAGTCAATAAGTGCTGAAGATCAGCTATTGACCAAGCTTAGTGATTACCGCTGGATATTAGATACAGCGACTGATAGTAATCGTCAACCGATTACGTCACTTATACCTATAAAAGAGCAAGTGACCCTGCTGATTAATTCGCAAAACAATCATACTTTGAACTATAGCGTTGGCTGCAACACTATGGGAGCTTCTTTTATGCTAAAGGAAGATAAATTGAAGATTAGTGAAAGTATGAGTACCAAAATGTCTTGTGGTGAGCTTGATAAAGCTGAAATGAAGCTCAATCAACTGATGCAAGGAGAGAACCAAGTAAGTATAGCGGCTAGTGCCAATAACGCTGCAACCCCAACATTAACACAAGTCACTAGCGATGAAAGTACCTTGGTTTGGAGGGGTAGACTGACCTCACAAGCCAAATATAATAGTAAAGGCGAAACTATATTTTGGGAAGTCGCTGCTGAGTCAAAACTGTGTCAGGACAATAAGACGCAGATGTGTTTGCAAGTACGACCAATCACTTATAATGACCAAGGCTTAAAAACTAGCGAAGGGCAATATGTCGAGTTTGCTGGTAGCATTGATGGTTATCAGCATGATGGGCAGCATAATGAGATATTACGTTTGCAGCGTTTTAAGACAGAAACCGACACCGTATTAGTAGATAATGTTGATTCAGATTTCGCTTATGTACTAGATAGAGTGATTGAAAGTACGGTAGTAGATAGCACTGAATAAGCAGTTATTTTCGTAAATTATAACTTGGCAAGCCTGCGCCGCTACGATCATAAAAACGTGCTGATATTAGCGCGTTTTTTATAATAAAAAAACTGTGCTTAAAGTTTTTAAGCGGTATTTATTGAAATATACCACACACTCTTAATTTAGATTGCCTAAATCCTCTTCACTTAAGCGCCAGCGGCCCTTTTTCTTTGAGGAGCCGCGGCCTCTTAGCGCGCTATTGAGAATCAGCTTGTTCATTGAGTGGCTAGAATGCGCATGACAAATAGCGCAGGCAAGACCGTCGGCGGCATCTTGCTGCGGTACTACCTCTAAAGTCAAAATACGGCAAACCATATCTTGCACTTGCTCTTTGGCGGCCGCGCCATAGCCGCAGACTGCTTGTTTTATTTGCCGAGCGGTGTATTCTGAGACTTCCAAATCTAGTGCTACCATTGCCGCGATAGCAGCGCCGCGCGCTTGGCCTAATTTAAGCGCCGAATCTGGGTTTTCGGCCATAAACACTTGCTCGATAGCGGTATAAATAGGCTCATCAGCGTATTTGAGATGATGCTGGGTGATGCGGGTTAGGCCATTGAAGATACGTTTTAAGCGTTCGGGCATCTCTTTGGTATCGGTGCGAATGGTGCCGGCATCAATATAAGTCAGTTTGTCGCCTGTTTGCCGTATGATGCCGTACCCTGTCATACGTGAGCCCGGATCGATTCCGATAATAATTGCCATAATTCTCCACTATGTTGCCACTATTTTGGCATGGTTTTGCTATTGGTTTCTTTGTTAGCATTTAGGTTTATTTAATATTCTCTTTCGATTTACTATTTACTTAAAAATGCTCTACAAGTTTGATAGTATAGCAAGCCATCCCCATATACATCATATGTTAGCCATTTTAATTTTTTAAGTTTATTTTAAGGACGACACGTCATGGGTCAGATAGTTGGGATTGCCATTGTTTGGTTTATTATTGAGATGCTGGTCTGGTATTTGATTGCCCAGTTCACTAGTGGCTGGTTGGTATTCATGTGGTTTATTATTGCCGCAGTGATAGGTATCTCGCTTATTCGTAAAGGCATGACCGCGCTCAACCCGATGGCACAGCAGATGAAGGCCGGCGGTATGATGAATCCGTCTATGCGTCCGCAAGAGTCTACTATGATGAAAAGTGTCGCTATGGCGGTTGCAGGTATTTTACTGTTGATACCTGGGGTGATTAGCGATTTATTGGCGTTACTGGTCGTCTTGCCACCGGTTCAAAAGCTGCTTAAAGACAAAGCCAATAACTATGTCATGAATAATCAGCAGAAGATGATGGAGATGATGGCTAAGCAAATGGGCGGCGCCAATGGTATGGGCGGCATGGACGGCCAAAACCCGTTTGGCGGTATGGGCGGTGGACAGAATCCATTTGGCGGCGGCATGGGTAATCAACAAAACCCATTTGGTCAGCAGCAACAAAACCCTTTCGGTGATGTGTTCAAACAGCATACAACAGTAGATGGCACGGCCAAAAATGTACCAAAAGACGTCAAAAAAATTACTAAATCTGCTAATGACGAATAGCCAATAGTTCTCTATTTTTTATAATGCTATTTTTCTATAACTTTGTAATTTGCTTAAAGTAGGGTGTCTAAAAAAGTTCTATTGCACATAAAAAAAGCCCCTATCTCATGAAGATAGGGGCTTTTCGATGGTGGGTGCTCATTTTATTGACTATAAATAAGAACACCTAACCGAATCTAACAACCAAAGTGTCGCCGTAAGATGGTGACCCATGAACCGTGAAGTTCAGGGCGGATGTGTCATTGCCTCGGCAGGTTTCCTGATACACTGCAAGCAGTGCAGGCATACACAATGAAGCAATAGGTAGCACATCCTGGTAAAGCATTATCGGCTCAGGGAATAAACATCTACTAGCCAACACTTCAGAATAGTTTTATCTTAACCAATGAAATAAGGTATTGCAAGTCTGATTTACAGATTGATACCCTTTATTGCCTGCTCAAATAGCTTTAATATATCAATAAAGTAAGGGATAAAAAGCCAATTTTTCAGCAATTTCAAGATGTGTGCTAATATAGAGCACTTTATATTGTCTGAATCCATAGAGCTAAGTTGCATATAGGTATTCAATTGACAGTATTTCACTATTTGAGCAGTACAGGCTTTCATTCACTTGAGGAGCGGTAATCTATGGCTAGTAAGCAACAACCATCAGAGTCTATCAACGATAATACCCAGCACAGCGATCAGCAAGATAAGAAAACGCCACATGTATTAATGATATTAGATGGCTTTGGGCATCGTGAAGAAAGTGACGATAATGCTATTGCTGCCGCCAATATGCCAAATTTAGATCAGGTTTATCAGCAGTATCCACATGGGTTAATATCAGGCTCAGGAGAAGACGTCGGACTGCCGCCAGGTCAGTTTGGTAACTCTGAAGTGGGTCATATGAACTTGGGCGCTGGGCGCATTCTTTATCAGGACTCAACGCTCATCTCAAGCGAGCTTGCTAATCGCGAGTTTTATAAAAATGAAGCGCTAGTGGGCGCCGTTAAAGCGGCCAATGAGCTCGGCGGTAATGTGCATATTATGGGTCTATTATCTGATGGCGGGGTACATGCGCATCAAGATCATATCGAAGGTATGTGTCACTCAGCGCTAGTACATGGTGCCAAAAATGTCTTTGTACATTGCTTCTTAGATGGTCGTGATACGCCGCCTAAGTCTGCGGATAAATATATTAATCGCTTGCGAGAGTATTTAAATAAGCTCAATGCTCATTACGAAGGAAACGTCCAGATAGCGAGTATCATCGGTCGTTACTACGCGATGGATCGTGATAACCGCTGGGATAGAGTGCAAAAAGCTTATGAGCTGATTACCGAAGGTAAAGCGGAGCGTATGTCAACTCGGGCGGATGGCGCTATTCAAGCGGCCTACAAAGCGCGCGAGACAGATGAGTTCGTGAGTCCAACTACCGTTATCGAGCATGGCGAAACGCCTTGCACTGTTGAAAATGACGACGCGGTTATTTTTATGAATTTCCGTTCTGATCGTGCGCGCGAATTGGCACAAGCTTTTGTACTGCCTGATCATGAGTTCTCAGGTTTTGCGCGTCATAAGCAGCCAAGGCTCGCCGCTTTTGTTATGTTGACTAAATACTCAGACGTGCTCGCGGACAACCCAAAAACGAGCATCGCTTATTATCCTACGTCATTGAGCAATACACTAGGCGAGTACTTACAAAATCAAGGTAAGACGCAGCTCCGCATTGCAGAAACAGAAAAGTATGCACATGTGACTTTTTTCTTTAGTGGCGGCCGTGAAGAGGAGTTTGCAGGAGAAGAGCGTATCTTGGTGCCATCGCCTGATGTTGCCACTTATGACTTACAGCCTGAAATGAGTGCGCCGGAAGTCACTGATAAGCTCGTTGAAGCTATCGAGTCTGGTAAGTATGATGTATTGATTGTCAACTATGCCAATGGTGACATGGTGGGGCATACGGGTATTTTCGATGCTGCAGTCAAGGCGGTAGAGGCCTTAGATGTCTGTATCGGCCGCGTTGAAGCTGCGGTACGCGCCGCTGGTGGTGATATGCTCATTACCGCTGACCATGGTAACTGTGAGCAGATGCAGGACTATGAGAGCGGGCAAGTGCATACTCAGCATACTACTGAGCATGTCCCGCTTATTTATATTGGTGAAAAGGATGTTAAGGTACGTAGTGGCGGCCGATTAAGTGATATCGCGCCAACGATACTATCACTAATGAATCTACAGATCCCAAGCGAGATGACAGGTGAAAACTTACTGATTGCTACCGCTTAAATTAATGAGTAGCCATAGATCGTGTTTATAACAGACAATTTAAGATAAGTTATCACATCAGTTATAGCTAGGAAAAGGGAAGGATAGAGATTATTCTTCCCTTTTTCATGCTTCGCTCAGCAAGCTTTGTTTTTTATAGCTTTCGCGCTTATAGTTTTGAGGATTTTTAAAGTTTCTTTTATAAAAATATACTAGTTACTAAAATTACTTTAAGTGGTTTTTATCATAGCCTTAAGCTATCTTATACTTATAGTTGTTGCTTTATATAACGAAAATATTTATTTTTTAGGTGAGTCTTCCTATGCCTTTATCTGCTCTAAAAAAACCTTTTTCAGAAATGATGATAAATCCGTATCAAGCGTTTCGACCGATGTTAACCACTTGTCTATTAGGAGTGTTTGCGTTTAGCGGGCCTACGCAAGCTGCGCTCAATGACGACCGGATAAAGGTAATGACTGAAGCTAGTGAGCAACAAAAGCAACAGACAGACTCTACCGCAAATCTACAACTGATCAGCTTGCAAGACAATAAGTCGATGACTAACAGCAGTAGTGATAGTAGTACTGACGATTTCTTAGAAGACGATACTGGCGTTCCTGATCAAAGCCAAGACTGGATAGTGGATGATATTGATAATATTGATGCCTTTGGAGAGGGTACGAGCGATCTATTAGGAGAGGGCGCTGACGATAACTATGAGGATATACCGCGTGAGGTGGCGAAGGTATCGCTCAAAGCTATTTCGCCTGAGACGCTTAAAACCTTTGTCGCTGTCGTTGATCTGGTACGCCGCGAATATATAGAGCCGGTCAATGATGAGACCTTATTCAATAATGCTATGAGCGGTATGCTGACCAAGCTTGATAGTCATGCAGAGTTTTTGGATGCTGAGGCATATGAAAATCTACGTGCTTTCACCCAGGGCGATGTTGGTGATGTCGGTATCAAAGCGCTCTATAAAGCGGATGCTGATCATTGGGTCGTGACCGAGGTGATAAAAGACTCACCTGCTGACAAAAAAGGCGTGGCTGTTGGGGATTACTTACATCAAGTGGGTGATTTTAAGCTTGATGATGAGCGCGAGTCCAATGATATTAAACAACTACTAACTGGTATTGCCGGCTCACAAATCGACGTTATCGTGTCAAGGGCAGGGAGACGTAAGCGCGCGGTGACACTACAGCGTAATCATACTCGGGCACAGATGATAGAGACGCGTTTGGTAGATGGCGTGGCTATTGTAAAATTGCCAGCGTTTCAAGAAACGACACGTGAAAAAATAGTACAAAGTCTTATAGATTTAGACGCGCCTATCACTGGAGTGATCTTAGACGTACGAGATAATCCGGGTGGGGTACTGACTTCGGCAGTCGATGTCGCTAGCCTGTTTATGGATGATGCTGATGTCGTACAAGTCAAAGGACGCCAAGGCGATCCGCGCATTTTATCGACTAGAGGCAGTGCGTTACTCGCGTCTTTACCGGTAGCTATTTTGCAAAACCGTTATTCCGCTTCAGCGGCAGAAGTATTAGCCAGTAGCTTACAAGCGCAAAATCGAGCAACTATTATTGGGGAGACGAGCTACGGTAAAGGCTCTGTACAGTCGGTGATAGCTTTGAATGATGAGCAAGCTGTAAAGCTAACGGTGGCGCACTATCTGACCACGGCGGGGACAAAGATTGATAAAGTTGGGGTGCAGCCTGATGTGCGTCTGACGGGTAGTGAGCGCTCGTGGGAGATGCAAGCCCTTGACTTACTACGCCCCAAAATACAAAACTCCGGAATCCATTTGGTTAGAAAAAGCCGCGTAGCAGAGCCGGCTGTGAAGTAGCTAGAGTGCTCATTATATAGCCGCCTAATGGCGAAGCTATCAGTCCGTTTGCTCTTCAGCAATCTCAAGCTTTTTCATGCGATAACGTAAGGAGCGAAAGGTCGTGCCTAGGAGCTCAGCGGCCTGTGTTTTATTCCAGCCAGTCTGTTGCAGCGCGGTGATAATAAGCTGTTTTTCTTGCTGCTGTAGATAAGCCTCTAAGCCTTTTTCGGGTAATTCAGCAGGGGTGCTTTTTTGAGTCGCTACTGATACACTTGCTGTCGTGTCTTTTTGCATATTATTTAGCTGGTTAGTCTGACTCTCTGAGCTAGGCTTGACGGTTTTATGCTCTGTTAAGCTATCCGTACTAAAGGGTTGAATAGAGTCCGGTGCGAACAATGGGCTTTGTACCCGATAAGGACGGCTAGGCTTGTTAGCTACGGCTTTTTTTACTGGCTCTTCGGCTTGAGGAGTGTCCGCTGATAAACTATTGATAATAGGGGCTGAACTATCTGATAAAGTTGTTTGAGTAGTCTGCTTAGTCATAGGTTGCGACTGATGGAAAGGTGATTGCTCAGACGATGACCCGTCAGGATCTGGTAATCCTAAGTGCTCAACCGCGATGATATCACTCTCCGCTAACGTTATCGCTCGCTCTAATAAGTTACGTAGCTCACGGACGTTACCGGCAAAATGATGCGCCTTTAGACGCTGAATAGCATCATCGCTTAATTGCGGTGACCCTTCTAGTTGCCATTCCTCACGAATCAAAGCCAAGAAATGCTGAGCCAAAGCTGGAATATCGTGAGCTCGCTCATTAAGGGCTGGCAGCTTTAGCTCTATGACATTGATACGGTAATATAAGTCTTGTCTAAAGTTGTTAGCAGCTACCAGCTGAGCCAGATCTTTATGGGTCGCGGATAACAGGCGAATGTCAACGGCGACCTCTTTGGTATCACCAATCGCCCGTACGGTTTTTTCTTGAATAGCGCGCAGTAGCTTGACTTGCATGGCTAACGGTAAGTCTGCAATTTCGTCCAAAAACAACGTCCCGCCATTGGCCTGTTGAAACAGTCCTTGCTTATCAGCCACGGCACCGGTAAAGCTGCCTTTTTTATGACCGAAAAACTCTGACTCCATCAGCTCAGAGGGGATAGCGCCGCAGTTGACAGGAACAAAGTGCGCCTCACGGCGAGGACTTAGATCATGAATGAGCCGAGCGGCGACTTCTTTACCCGTACCTGACGCCCCTGATAAAAATACCGGCGCTTGCGAGCGGGCGAGCTTTAAGATAGTAGATTTTAGCGTATGCATGACCTGAGTGTCACCAATCAAACGTTGGTCTAACAATTGCTGCTCAGGCGTTTGCGTGTCTACTGTTTGAGCATCATCTTGACGAATGACTTTTAGAGCGTTTTCGACCACCTGCCGTAAACGCGGTAGCTCCAGAGGCTTATTGACAAAATCGAATGCTCCTAATTTTAGGGCTTCGATTGCTAAGTCCATACTACCATGCGCGGTAATGACAGCCACCGGCACACAAGAGCTGCTACTGATCAGCTTGACTAGCTCAAGACCAGAGCCATCAGGCAATTGCAGATCTGTTAGACAAAAATCGTATTCATTGGCTTGCCAGTAAGCCTTTGCCTGCGCTAAATCATAAGCGACATCGCTTTTGATGCCCATTTTAGTCAGGGTGATTTGCATTAAGCGGCACAAATCTACTTCGTCATCGACGACCAGTGCGGTTGCTGTCATAAATAACCTTTCAATATTCAGTGTCCAATGTTCAATAAATAAAATTGGTATGGAGCAGTGATTATAGATCAATGATTATAGATCAATGGGTATAAAGTGCAGATAAAGTCGGCCGTAAACTAAATCACGGTTTAAATACTAGCGCTGTCAACGTGATTTGCTTCTGCCGAAATAGCTGGGATAATCAAGCGAAAGCAAGTTTTTTCGTGTTCAGGAACATAGATTAAACGCGCCTGATTAGCTTCGCTAAACGCTTGTGATAAGTATAAACCTAAGCCCGTACCGGCTTTGTCAGTGGTAAAAAAAGGCTCAAATAAGTGCTCAATGTCAGCGCTTTTTACCCCTGCACCCTTATCTAATATATCGATTATAACATCGTTGCGTCGACTATAAACCTCTACTTCTACGTAAGCATGAGGGTGGGATAAACTACTGTAGCGCAGACCATTATTGATTAAATTAATCAATATCTGCTCTAATTGATCGGTATCAAAGACAATAAAAGGCTGCACTGTACCGGATAAAAAGACATCATGACCATTAAAATGATTCGCAATAAACTCTACCATCCAGCTCTTAAGCTCAATGCTGTGTTTATTGGGCGGCTGTCGTTTAGAGAGCTTTAACACATCTTCAATGATTCTGTTAACGCGTTTGGTTTGTGAGAATATCATCTTGTACAGCTCTTGATTACCATCATCTACGCTATTAGCCGCCGCAGTTTCAACCGTATTGGCAGGCTGGTCATCGACTTCTTCCATAAGGAGCTGGCTGGCTTGTGAGATGGCTGATAAGGGGTTACGAATCTCATGAGCAATACTAGCGGTTAGCTGTCCAAGTGAGGCAAGCTTTAGCTGTTGTGCGCTGGCTTGTTCACGGCGTAAGTCTTCTAATATTATCAGGCGGCTATAGTCTTCTAGTGGAGTGACTTGTACCCGTAAGCGCGCCACGATCGAAGCTTCTATAGTCGTTGGTAGCTTATAAGTAAACAGTCGCGTTTGCCCCGCAGGTACCGCCAAACAAGTCTCTAATAACTGAGCGTGTAGATGCGCTAATTGCTGTTGAAAGTTTTCTAGCGCATTGTTTTTTTCAGTGATACCTAATAGCTGATAAGTAGCGCGATTGGCCAGTACAACCTGCTGCTGATCTAGGACTATAACGCCATTGACCATTTGGCTGATAACTTCTTGATTGATATCATTGAGTCGGGCGACTTCTTTTGCTTGCTGTGCTGAGACTTTTTCAACGTGTAATAAACGCTGCGATATTGTCCAACTCAAAAAACCAACGACCAAAAAGCTGGCGGACATGAGCAGCGCGTCGCCTAGATTAGCTAAGCTGATGCTACTAGAGAGAGCATAAAAAAACTGCTGATAAATAACAAAGATAACGGCGAGCAAAGTGATGACTAGCGCTTGCGAGCCGGGAAGTAACATAAAGCTTGCGGCAACTACCACCATATACAGCATCGTCAGTTGTAAATCTGGCGCGCCACTGCTATAGAGCAGCAAGCTGAGCATAATAATATCGACTACTAAGCCAAAGCCGAGCTGGCGCTGTGGGCGCTTACGCACGACATAGAATAAACCCAGCAAAATAATACTAAGTAGCGTATAAAATACCAATGCTGTCTGCTGTAGTAAACTAGGCAAGAGCAAATTATCAGCATTAGCATTAGCATAAGCTAATATTAAATAAAATACGTTAACGACAAGGCGGTAACTGCTATAAACCAGTCCCAATCTACGTAGCTGTGAGGAAGGCAGAGTATCGTTTTGCTGACGATAGTTGTTGATGATAGTCATCGTTTTGGCTAATAGGGTCATAAAGCAGAGGTATCACAGCAGTATAATAAAGATAGCATCATAGTAGGTCACTTCAACGACAGCACGGCATTAAACAGTATTAAATTGCTTAGACTCACTTCAAATCAGTAAAGTGCTGAGAGAATAAAGTCTCGATAGAACAAAGTATTAAGATACTGACACTCCATAAGAGCATTAAACCAAACCAAATAAGAGTCGCGAGTATTTAACTTAGGGCTGAATCAAACCATGACGAATGGCTAAGTGCGTCAACTTTACATCACTATCGACTCCTACTTTTTCGTAGATGCGGTAGCGGTAAGTGTTGATCGTTTTGACACTCACAAATAGCTGATCGGCGATTTCTTGTGGACTTTGACAATTAACCACCATCATTGCTACCTGTTTTTCTCTGTCGCTTAGTAGATCAAAAGGCGAGCCAGCTTTATCAGAGAGTAACACTTCCGCGAGCTGCTCGGCCACATCATGACTGAAATAACGGCCCCCTTGATACACTTTTTTGATCGCTCTTATCATCTCATCAAGAGGCGTTCCTTTGGTGATATAACCATTGACGCCCGCTTTAAGCAGCATAGAAGGGTAGGGCTGAGTAACGACGCTACTCACTGCTAAGATCTTACAGCCTATATCGAGTTGTACCAAGCGTTTAGTTGCTTCTAAACCACCAATATTGGGCATATTGACATCAAGTAAGATGACATCAGGGGTCAGCTCACGCGCCAGTTTGATAGCCATGTCTCCGCCGTCAGCTTCACCTACAACTTCGATATCAGCACTATCGGCTAACATCCGACTAATACCCATACGTACCAGATCGTGATCGTCTACTACTAATACTCTAATCATAGTTATACTCTTAATTATACTGTCCACAGAGTGTTTTATTACTGCTTTTTTTACAAGCTATCATTTACGGCTAAAAATAAGACCATTTTGTAGATAAAATCTTAGAGATAAAGACTTTGAAAAAGAACGAGTTGATCGTATTATATATTACTGAAATGTTAATCAATATTGCTGAAAACTAAAGCAAATGTAGCAAAGTTTACTCAAGACTCAAAAAGGTTTACGTAGATGGCATAGTCGATTACTCTAAAATACAAACCATGATACACTAAAAGTACACAATACTATCTTAGTAATCATTTGCTAGTCGTCATTGGGCTATATTGGTAATAATTTATCAATGAGCTGATAGTGAGCTAGTCATTATTAAGCCACATTTAAACATAGTCGTTGCACGCTATTTATCTATCGGTTGTCTATTATAATTGGTGACTGATGCCATACTAACCTTAGGGGGAAGAATGAGAAATTTATCATTAACCAAACAGCAGCTCGTTGCTGCTCTGATTTCGATGAGTTTGGGCGGTGTTGCGCAAGCGGCGCTTACAATTAATGGTAACCCTGAAGCTAGTGCTCGCGTCAGTTGGGGCGGCGCTGATAGTTTATCAGAAGCTCGTAACATTATGTACAGCAAGTCGTCTAGTGTCAGCCGCTCTAATAGTGGTTCAGGCATCAAAAAAGTAGATAACGGTTACGGCACCACCAATATTACCAACGCTAATAGCTATGGTAGCAGCAATAATAGATTCAATTCCAGCAATAGCTACAATACTACCTACCGCGGCAGTTTTGGTAGCAGCGACATGATTCCAATTAGTACCGATTCTCGTAGTGTAGCGGTGATCGATGCGGAAACTGGCGAGTCCATTTACGAAAAAGACGCTGATATCGCTCGGCCGATGGCAAGTATTACCAAAGTAATGACTGCTATGGTGGTGCTAGATAGTGGCCTAGATATGCGTGAGGAGCTGATACTCGAGCCTGAGGATTTTGTGGGTCCTAAGCGTGCCAGCTCACGTCTAAAATCAGGTGATCGCTTAAACCGTGCTGAGATGCTATTGATGTCTTTGATGAAGTCTGAAAACCCAGCGGCAAAAAGCTTAGCTCGTAACTATCCAGGCGGCTATGATGCCTTTATGCGGGCGATGAACCGTAAGGCCCAAGAGCTCGGTATGACAACCGCTTTTTTTGGTGATCCGACTGGACTGGATAAGCGTAATGTTGCCTCCTCAAATGATTTGGTAAAGATGGTACGCGCCGCTGGTAATTATGATGTGATTCGCCGCTTCTCTACCACTAAGAGCTATGATTTTTATGTGGCCAATTACGCTAGTGGTAACCGCACCTATTCTGCCAATAATACTAGCAGCTTAGTTCGCTCAGGTAGCTATCCTATCGGTATCTCCAAGACAGGGTTTATTAATGAGGCAGGCCGCTGCGTAGTCATGGAAACTCGCGTCAATAATCGTCCAGCCATCATTGTGATCTTAGGCGCTAACAGCTCAGCGACACGTTGGGGCGATGCCAAGAATATCTTGAATAGTTTGGCGAGCCGCCGTACGGTGTAAAGACTATCCTAGTATTGTGATTATTATTAGGCTGTTATTTAAGGTAACAGCCTTTTTTATAATAATTATTTTGAAAGCTGATATTTAATTAAAGATATAAAACGTAGATCTTAACTTACATAGTGAATAAATTATCTAAACCTCAATTGAGTCACCCACGATATGACTGAGCTATTGACCCCATCAAATCTACCAATCCCCAAGCTGTATTTGCTGACTAATGATGACGAGTTGCCAGTGCTGATGGCTAAGCTAGAGTCTGCTTTGGCGACAGGGGTGGTGCACTTACTCCAGATCCGCCGCAAACAAGTTTTGGCGTCAAAAGATGGTGCCGCTAAACTCTACCAAGAAGCGCTGCAAATAGTAGCGCTCGCCAATAAATACAAGGTTGCAGTCGTTATTAATGACGATATAGCACTAGCGGAGAAGCTGAGCGCGGGCGTGCATTTAGGGCAGAGCGATGGCAGTGTCGAGAAGGCCAGGCAGCGCTTAGGTAGCAAGCAAGTAATTGGGCGTACTTGTCATAATGATGTCGATTTGGTCATCAAGGCCAATAGCGAAGGCGCAAGCTACGCGGCAATGGGCGCTATCTTTAGCTCAACGACTAAGCCTAATGCCGAGCCTATAGAGCGCTCGAAGCTTGTAGCAGGATGCGAGCAAGAGATAGATATCTGTGTGATAGGCGGTCTAACGGTAGAGAATATTATTCAGCTACAAGGTTTGCCTATTCGTTATATCGCGGTTGTTGGAGATATTATGGATTTGAGCGTTGATAAAATCGCTCATCAATGCCAGCAGTGGCAGCAAGCTTTGAGCGCGTGGAATGCGCCCAGCTCAATATAGGTTGCCATCAAGAGAGTCACAGCTCAAATTACCCAAACGATACAGAGCAAGAGCGGCCTAAGAAAGGCGTGTTTAAATCTAAACACGCCTTGATTATTATCGATAATAGGTTTAACGAGAGTTTTAGATAGCTTTATTCCGCGTGCTCCATACATAAAGTCGCATAAGGCACGGCTTTTAGACGCTCTTCTTGAATAGGCTCGCCGCAGACTTCACATTCAGTATAAGTGCCATTTTCGATACGGCTTAGAGCGTCATTAACATAAATAAGGTTTTGCCTGGCTTCTGCTGCAAGGAGCTGGCGTGTATCGTTTTGACGAATAGAGATCGCTTGATCTTCCCAATCTTTATTGAGCTCATCTTGTGGGTTTTGAATATGATCTTCAATGTTATCGATGCGAGTTTGGTATTCTTCTTTTAGGTCTAATAGTGTTTTTTTGGCCACATCTAAATCAATACTCATTATACTCTCCTACTGGTTTTTGTTGTTTTGTACCGTATCAGCTTAAGGCGGATAAGCCAATAGTACCACCACGAAATGTTACTGAGGTTTATCGAAGGTTTATTATAAAGGTGCCCAGTTTATTAGGTATAAATATAAGCTAGATTGAGTTGACGGTATATTAGATAGACCGCTAAAATGCGGCGCAGCAAATAGCGCTATACATAAGAGTTGGCAAATCAAGGTTAGCAAACGAAAAGTTAGCAGATGCGGCTTGTTAAATAAAATAGTGTCAAAGCAGTTGGACGTGCTCAACACGCCCGAATGAATAAACCGAACATTCAATAAAAGACAATAAGGTAGAAGTGGTCATGAACTTTTTGCGTATGAGTGAGCTGGAATTGACGGGTAAGGTCGTTTTAATTCGAGAAGATCTCAATGTACCCATTAAAGACGGTAAAGTAATGAGCGATGCGCGTTTGCAAGCGAGCTTGCCGACTATCCAGATGGCTCTAGACAAAGGCGCGGCAGTTATTATTTGCTCTCATTTGGGTCGTCCGACCGAAGGTAGCCCAGAAGGCAAATACTCGCTAGCGCCTGTCGCCGCCTATTTAACGCATAAGCTAGAAACGCGAATCACCAAGCCGGTCACTTTAAACCGTGATTACTTAGAGAACAAGGTCAATATTCAGCCTGGGGAAGTGGTGCTGCTTGAGAACGTTCGCTTCAATAAAGGTGAAAAAAGTAACGATGCTAGCTTATCGCAGCACTATGCTGACTTGTGTGACGTCTTTGTGATGGATGCTTTTGGCACCGCTCACCGGGCGCAGGCGTCTACAGAAGGGGTTACCCAAGCGATGCATCAGGCGGGTAAAGTCGCTTGTGCAGGGCCACTATTAGCCGCTGAGCTTGATGCTCTCAGCCGAGCGCTTGAGACGCCAGCTCAGCCCATGCTAGCGATTGTTGGTGGCTCAAAAGTGTCTACTAAGCTTGAAGTATTGCATAGCCTAGCTGAAGTCTGCCGCCAAATCATCGTTGGTGGTGGTATTGCAAACACCTTCTTGGCGGCGCAAGGACATAACGTCGGAGCTTCTCTATTTGAGGCGGACTTAGTCGATACCGCGCGTGATATTATGACTAAAACCGATATTTTACTGCCAGAGTATGTGATCACCGCAAATAAGAATGATATCGATTTTGCAGATTTTACGGGCTCATTACAGCAAGCCAATGCTGAGGTCAAAGCAGTTACCGATATAGCCGCTGATGATATGATTTTAGATATCGCTGAGCAAAGCGCCAAAAAACTGGCTGACGCTATCAATAATGCTAAGACTATCTTATGGAATGGCCCTGTTGGGGTCTTTGAAGTAGATGCTTTTGGCACAGGTACGCAAATTATCGCCAAAGCCGTGCAAGAGAGCGCCGGGTTTTCGATAGCTGGCGGCGGCGATACTTTAGCCGCCATTGATAAGTATCAAGTCGCTGACGGCGTGAGTTATATGTCGACAGGAGGCGGTGCTTTCTTAGAGTTTGTCGAAGGAAAGGTGTTACCTGCCGTGGCCGCCTTACAATTGAGCGCTTAATATCGCTGATAGTAACATTAGGCGTACAAACTTCGTAAATCAACTGAGGTAGGCTGTCAAATTATTCGTAAGCATAGTCGTCATTCGATCATGTTTAAGAATAGTGAGTTGAAGCAGTTATTATATTGTTAATATACTGAAAATTTTTATTGCATGTCCTAATTGCTAACTATAAACTAGCAAAACCATGTAATTTGACATGCATTATTTACAAGAGGTTTATTATGTTAAAACGTCATTTGTTACTTGCCAGTGTCCTTGCTGGTACTTTCGCAGTCACTGCATGTAGCCAACAAACGGAAGAGAACACCGAAGCTGCTGTCGAATCTGCTGGTGATGATATCGCGGCTAACACAGACGCTGCCGCTACTGAAGCTGAACTGGCTGCTCAAGACGCTGAAGTTGCCGCGCAAAATGCTGGTGATGAGATTGCTCAGGGCGCTGAAACAGCTGGAGCTGCAGCTACCGATGCGCTAGCTAATACTGGCGATGCTATCGCTGATGGCACAAATGCTGCTGTTCAAGGCACGGCTGAAGCCGTAGCTGACGGTGCTGATGCTACAGAAAATGCTGCTAATGAAGTGGCTGTAGAAGCTGACCAACAATACTAATACTCATTAAAGCCGCTGACACTATTTGTAGCAACCTAAAGAGTAGTTAGTTCAAGATAAATCTCTACTTTATTTAAAAAGCCTTGGTTATTGCCAAGGCTTTTTCTGCGTTTAGCGGTGTTAATTAATTAATCCATCATTGAGTTTTATAATCGAAGTGTTCAGAAGATAAATAGAAGCGTAAGCACTACGAGAGTTGGGTATAGTTTGCTATAATCATCCCGCAACAATTATGAGTGTCATTTTCATATTTTTAAAATTTAAATAGAGAGCGTTTTATGGCTTTAATATCCCTACGTCAGCTACTAGATCATGCCGCTGAGCATAGCTATGGCGTACCTGCCTTTAATGTTAACAACTTAGAGCAGATGCGAGCTATCATGATGGCCGCCGACGCTTGTGATTCACCAGTGATTGTGCAAGCGAGTGCAGGGGCACGTACTTATGCTGGATCCGCTTTTTTGCGTCATCTGATTCTAGCTGCTATTGAAGAGTGGCCGCATATTCCAGTTGTTATGCACCAAGATCATGGCATGTCGCCGGCGATCTGTCAGCGTTCTATTCAGCAAGGGTTCTCGTCAGTGATGATGGATGGCTCTTTGGGTGAAGACGGCAAAACACCAATGGACTATGACTACAATGCTAGCGTGACCCGTGAAGTGGTCAAATTCTCTCATGCATGCGGCGTCTCAGTAGAAGGGGAGATCGGCTGTTTAGGTAGCCTTGAGACTGGCATGGCAGGCGAGGAAGATGGTTCTGGCGCTGAAGGAGTATTAGGTCAAGAACAGTTACTGACCAGCAGCGATGAAGCTGAGCAATTCGTCAAAGATACGCAAGTCGATGCGCTAGCGATCGCGATCGGTACCAGCCATGGCGCCTATAAATTTACCCGTCCGCCTACTGGTGATATTTTATCTATTGAGCGGGTCAAAGAGATTCATGCGCGTATCCCAAATACTCATTTAGTAATGCACGGCTCGTCTTCGGTGCCACAAGAATGGCTCAAGGTCATCAATGAGTATGGCGGCGATATCGGTGAGACGTACGGTGTACCTGTCGAGCAAATCGTTGAAGCGATCAAACACGGCGTGCGTAAGGTGAATATCGATACTGACTTGCGTCTGGCTTCCACCGGGGCGATTCGTCAGCACTTGGCTCAAAACCCAAGCAATTTTGATCCACGCAAGTACTTCAAAGCTTCTATGCAAGCGATGTCCGACATCTGTACCAATCGCTTTGAAGCTTTTGGCTCAGCAGGTCAAGCGCATAAGATCCGCCCAATCAGCCTTGAGGATATGGTTGATTTTTATAAATAAGTTTTTTGGTCAAAATGGCTTATTTAATGATATTTTAGAGTTCCATTAACGACAGGTAGCGCATTATGATAGGACTGATTACTGGGCAAGTACAGCATTTAATGGCACCAACCGCTTGCATTATGACCGCTTCTGGTGTGGGCTATGACATCGAGCTGCCGCTACCTTCGTTTTGTCAGTTGCAGCTTGAACAGCAAGCGAGCATTTGGACGCATCTACATGTGCGCGAAGATGCGCAGCTACTGTTTGGTTTTATCGATCGCAAAGAGCGTGACGTGTTTCGGCAACTGATCAAAATCAACGGCGTCGGTGCCAAGATGGCTTTAGCGATGCTTTCAGCGATGTCAGCCGCCGAGCTAAAAATGCACGTCGAGCAAGACTCTGAAGTTGCGCTCACTCGCATACCAGGTATCGGCAAAAAGACTGCGCAGCGCTTACTGATTGAGCTCAAAGATAAGCTTAAAAACATCGAAGTCGATAATAGTTCTTTAGTGCTTGATGTAGAGCCTGTTGTTGTTTCCTCTGAGGGCAGTATTCTAGCAGAAGTAGAAGGAGCGCTGGTGAGCTTAGGTTATAAAGAAAAAGAGGCTCAGCAGGCCATCAAAGCGGCTAAAAGTGACGGCGCTATTTTTGAGGATACGCAAAGCTTACTCAAAGCCACTCTGCAGCAGCTGTCCAGATTTTAGCCAACTTCGCCGATTACAACTCTATAATCTCTTATCAATAAGCGACACTAGATGTCGCTTATTTACGTTATATTGTCCTTTCTTGAGCGTTTATGCATGACATAGGCAAGCACTTTGGTTATGCTATTTAATACGTTAATACCCTAATTTTTTAAAAATGATAAAACTATGAGCCAAGAGCGATTAATCAATCCTTTAGAAGGCGCAGGCGATGCTCCTGATGTCAATATTCGTCCGTCATTGCTCACTGAATATATTGGACAGCCTGTAGTCCGTGAGCAGATGGAAGTATTCATTGGCGCGGCGCGGGCTCGTGATGAGGCGCTAGATCACACGCTGATATTTGGCCCACCAGGTCTAGGTAAAACGACGTTAGCGAATATTATCGCCCGCGAGATGGGTGGTAATCTGCGCTCAACCTCAGGACCGGTGCTAGAACGTGCTGGCGATTTAGCAGCGATGCTGACCAATTTAGAGGCTGGCGATGTACTATTTATTGATGAGATTCACCGTTTAAGCCCTGTTATCGAAGAGATTCTTTATCCTGCGATGGAGGACTTTCAGCTCGATATTATGATTGGTGAAGGACCTGCTGCCCGCTCTATCAAGCTTGATTTGCCGCCGTTTACTTTGGTGGCGGCGACAACGCGAGCAGGTTTGCTCACCTCGCCACTACGCGATCGCTTCGGTATCGTGCAGCGTTTAGAGTTTTATAATATTGCCGATTTGACCACTATCGTTAGCCGAGCGGCGCGGCTAATGCGTGTGCCGATGACCGAAGATGGAGCAGTGGAAATCGCTCGCCGTGCTCGCGGTACGCCAAGGATTGCTAATCGCTTGCTACGCCGCGTGCGTGATTATGCCGAGGTCAGAGGTGACGGTAGTATCAATGGCGTTATAGCAGCAAGCGCGCTCGATATGCTAGCAGTCGATAGACGCGGTCTTGATCATCTCGATAGACGCTATATTGAGATATTGCTTGAGCGCTTCGATGGTGGCCCGGCGGGGGTAGAAGCAGTCGCCGCTGCTATGGCTGAGGATAGAGGTACGCTTGAGGATGTCATTGAGCCCTACCTTATACAGCAAGGCTATGTACTGCGTACCGCGCGCGGACGCATATTGACGCAGATGGCTATCGATCAGATGGAATAAGGCTAAAGTTCTTTATTCATTACAAATGCGCTGACTCGTAAAGTTAGCGCGTTTGTAATATCAGCCAATAAGAGCAACTAACAGTGGATTATTCCGTCACAGCTAGCGGCTGTGGCCAGATCTTACCAGGGTTGAGGATGTTATTAGGGTCTAGTGCGGACTTTATAGCTTGCATGACGGCGACAGCATTACCGTGTTCTTGCGCCATGTACTTTTGTTTGCCTTGACCGATACCATGCTCACCCGTGCAAGTGCCATCCATCTCGATAGCACGTACTGCTAATCGGCTGATTATGGCGTCAGCCGTAGCGATTTCCTCCGGATTATTAGTATCGACTAATAGCAAGACGTGAAAATTACCATCACCGACATGACCGACGATAGGGCCTATCATCCCTGAGTCTTCGATATCCTTGGCAGTCGCGCTGACACATTCAGCTAAGCGTGATATAGGCACGCAGGCGTCTGTCGATAAGGCGCTAGCTTCCGGTCGTAAAGCTGAGCTGGCATGATAAGCATTGTGCCGAGCTTGCCAAAGACGTTTTCGCTCCGCCTCATTGGTATCCCATACAAAGTCGCTACCATTAAACTCTTCTATAATCTCGTTAAAGGTTTCAGCTTGCTCACGCACGCTAGCTTCCGTGCCATGAAATTCGACAAATAAAGTCGGCGTCTCTAGCAAGTCTAAATTAGCATAAAGATTGCAGGCTTTGACTTGCAGGCTATCTAGCAGCTCAATACGAGCAATAGGCAAGCACATCTGGATGGTGAGCATCACCGCCTGGCAAGCTTCTTCAACCGTTGGAAAATGACAAAGTCCGCTGCCGATACATTCGCTAATACCGGATAGTTTTAGCGTCACTTCAGTCACAATACCTAGCGTACCCTCAGAGCCAATAATGAGACGTGTTAAGTCATAACCGGCCGCCGACTTTTTGGCACGCGTTCCAGTACGGATAATCTCTCCGCTAGCAGTGACTACTTCAAGGGCTAGGACTACATCTTTTATCGTGCCATAACGTACCGCATTAGTGCCTGAGGCGCGAGTCGCAACCATACCGCCGATGCTGGCGTTAGCACCGGGATCTATTGGGAAGAATAGCCCAGTATCGCGCAGATAGTGATTGAGCTGCTCGCGGGTGACGCCAGGCTGCACGGTCACGGTTAGATCTTCGTGATGTACCTGCAAGATAGCGTCCATAGCATGCATATCTAAGCACAGACCACCGTG
Organism: Psychrobacter sp. 2Y5; assembly: GCF_051847375.1. Classification (NCBI taxonomy): domain Bacteria; kingdom Pseudomonadati; phylum Pseudomonadota; class Gammaproteobacteria; order Moraxellales; family Moraxellaceae; genus Psychrobacter; species Psychrobacter sp. 2Y5. Next base: position 12,955 of record NZ_JBPYDA010000005.1, on the reverse strand, counting down.
TGGCGCGTTAAGTTGACCTTCTAATGACGAGCCAATACCAAAAGCTATCACTGGCATTTTATAGTCATTACAGATAGCGACAGCTGCCGCTACCTCCTGCTTATCATAAACGGTCAATACCGCATCGGGTGGCTGATTGGCTAGCCAAGTCATCGTGTGTCCATGCTGCTCGCGAGTGGTCAGGTTGGTACTGAGCTGCTTACCAAACCTCTGTTTTAGCGCTGCAATGGCGGCGCTATGGTTTGGCGTAGCGAGTTGATTATTATGACTAGGATAGTTTTGACTAGACGCTTCGGTAGCGTTGCTAATAGTTTTTTGATGGGTATCGTGGTCAGGATGACGAGTGGCGGACATAACTAGCTCCTAGAAAAGAAATAGATTTTCGATAAAAAATACTCATGATGTTATCAAAAAATTGCTTTTGATAACTGAGTCTTAGTGAGCATATTTTAGAGATAAGTTTAAGCTAAAATACGCCAGACGACTGCTAGAACCGCTAAAATATAAAACAGCGGTGATAACCAACCTATGACTTGGGTGGCAATAGCAATACTGATAGCAAATCCTGCTAATGCTAACCAGTCGCGGCGACGGTCGTTGAGCATATCAGCGCGTATTTGCTGCATCTCGCGCAGTTGGCTATCTTGTCGTGAGCCTTGTGAGGCCAAGCTTTGCAGGCCTTGATCGAGTAGTTTGGGGATATCAGTACTCGATAATAAAATCTCAGGCAGTTGCTTACGTAGCTGTTGCAAGTTACGCATAGGATCGAGCTGCTCTTTGATCCAGCCGCTCAAAATCGGCTTAGCTAACGACCAAATATCTAGCTCAGGATAGAGATCACGGCCTAGACCTTCCACATGGACTAAGGTCTTGAGTAGTAGCATCAGCTGCGGCGGAATACTCATATGATGACGGCGGGCGATGTCTAAGATTTGCATCAAGACGCCAGCAAAATCTATCTCATTGATAGATTTTTGTAGCATAGGGCCAACAGTGCGGCGCATGTCACGCACTAAGGCATGCTTATCGGTATTGGGCGGTATCCATCCGGCGCGACTAACAATATCGACTAAGGCGGTAAAGTTGTTATTCATTACTGCTAGTAGCATCCGCGCCACTATCAGCTGATCTTCCTTAGATAAGGTGCCCATAATTGCGCAATCAAGGCCGATGTAACGCGGCGCATGACCTAAATTGACAGGGGTTATCTCATTGGTAAGGGTCGTGACAGGCGGGGTCTCAACAAAGACATTACCCGGATGCATATCGGCATGAAAGAAATTATCACGAAAAACTTGGGTAAAAAATATCGTTAAGCCTTTTTCTGCTAATGCCGCGCGGTCATAACCAAGCTGATCAAAGACTTCTACTTGCGAGATCGGCACGCCTTGAATGCGCTCCATCACCATGACGTTCTTTGAGGCGTCATAAACTTCAGGCACATACATCAGCGCTGAACCTAAGAAGTTGTTACGCATCTTAGTGGTATTATCCGCCTCTAGCGTTAAGTCCAGCTCATTGAGCATCACTTGCCGATAGTCTTCGACGATATCGATAAGGTGTACCGCGCGTGCTGCCTCTATCCGCGCAGAGGCCCAATTGGCAAGTTCGCGTAATAACTCAAAATCAGCAATGATAGTCTCACGAATATCAGGACGCACGACTTTGACGACGACTTCGCGACCATCGGGCAGGGCGGCGGTATGCACTTGCGCAATAGAGGCGGCGGCTAAAGGTTTGGTATCGAAGCGGGCGAATAAGGTGTCAATCGTCTGACCTAAGCCCTGCTTGCTATTTTCGATTTGGGCGATAGCCGTATCAACATCGAAAGGCTTGACCTTATCTTGTAGTTGTACTAGTTGTTCGATGATCTCAGCCGGTACTAAATCGCGACGAGTCGAGAGCAGTTGGCCTAGCTTTAGAAATAGCGTACCCATATCCTCTAATGCATATTTGACCGCATTAGGCTGATGCTTTTTGCCCCAAGCGGCAGGATGCAAACGTAGTAAACGCGCCACAGGCTGCAGCTGCGGCGCCTCTTCTACAGGAAAATGAGTGTCAAGTCGATAACTGGCGGCAATACGCCAAAGCTCGAGTAAGCGTGCGCGATGAGATAGTAGCATGGGCAATAATTACTCTAGATAAGGTACAAGGTTAAAACAGTGGTAGTTGTAAGCGAAAAAGTTATCGCAATAGATTATTGATTTTGTCTTAAACGCGCTTGCTCCATTCTAAGCGCTGCCAACTTAGCCTCTTCGCGCTCAACATCCACGCGCAACTTAAGCAGTTGCTGCTTCAAATCATTAACCTCAGCTTTATCCGTCGGATCAGGCTCACTGGTACCAGCGATATCATTGGCCCAGTCGGTGACATCATCAAAAACGCGCTTACCGCTGTGGCGTAGACCCCATTTGAGCTGAGTGATCAGCAGCTGTAACTGACTTGCCATAGGTTTGCCAATGAGTGGCTCTAGCTGACCGGCAATGTCGGGGTCAAACCCAGCGACTAACTGTTTCAGCTGCATCAGCACTTTATAATCGCCTTCAATAGGCAAGTTACCTGTGGCGTCGCGCATCAAGTTGAGCAACTGCGCGGGATTATCGACAGTAATAATGCAGTCAGGCTGACTATGGCCTAGCCGCGCCATATCCATGTCCGCTTGCGCGCGCTCATCTAGGTGATCGCCGCCGCGGGGCTCAAAAACACTAGGAATCGTTACTGGCTCAAAACGCAAGCGCTTATGATTGAATATAACGTCTAAATGCAGCTCAGGCACCGCCATGTTGAGGCGCAGCACTTTACCAGCCAAGGGCTCAAGACCGGCTTGGATGATTTCATCACTCATCAAAGCGACATTAATAAGCTTCTCAGCGCCTGCCAAAAGTAAGACCGTTAGCATAATATTCTCACAGTAATAAGATTAGGTTTTCAGCTTTAAGCTCTAAATTTTAATAGTTACGCTTTAAAACCGCGATGCACGGCAACAATACCAGCGGTTAGATTGTGGTAATCGCAATTGACAAAGCCCGCTTGCTGCATCATCTGTTTGAGCGTCTGCTGATTAGGATGCATACGAATAGACTCTGCTAAATATTGATAGCTCTCAGCATCATTGGCGACGATTTTACCCATCATCGGTAGCGCCGTAAATGAGTATAAGTCATAGGCTTTAGATAAAGGCTCAAATATAGGCTTGGAGAACTCTAAGATAAGTAAGCGGCCGCCGGGCTTTAGGACGCGGTACATAGAGCGCAGCGCCGCATCTTTGTCTGTAACGTTACGTAGACCAAAGCTGATGGTCAATAGATCAAAGCTCTCATCGTCGAAAGGCGCTAGAGTCTCGGCATTCGCGAGGACAAAATCGACGTTATTGCAGCCTGCATTGATTAAACGCTCACGGCCGACCTCGAGCATAGCGGCGTTGATATCTGATAACACCACATGACCATGACGACCGACTTCACGGCTGAACACTTTTGCCAAATCGCCTGTACCGCCTGCGATATCGAGCACCTTTTGGCCAGCGCGAACACCTGATAAGCTGATGGCAAAGCGCTTCCATAAACGATGAATGCCAAAGGACATCAAGTCATTCATAATGTCGTATTTTTTGGCGACTGAGGTAAAGACGTCCGCCACGCGTGCTTGTTTTTCAGCTTTATTGACCGTTTTGTAGCCAAAATGCGTTTGCTCTAAACCATCAGTGTCAGGCGTATGTGGGTTGTTAATATCATCGCGTTGATTAAAAGCCGTTTTTTTGACTGCGGCATTATTGGTCTGAGACTGGGCTTGCTTGTCGGTAGCGGCACTCGTCGTATCGTTGTTAGGCAGCGTGGTTTGTTGACCTTGCGGGGTTCCGACTGGTAGGTCTTGAACTTGCGTGAAATCATTGGTTTTAGGACTAGCTGTTTTATTATTGTCGGTTGCAGTGTTATTAGTATTCATAATGGTTTTATTCTTAACTTTAGGCGCAGGACTTTGGCGAGCTTGTGCCTGTGCGGTAATATTTTGGTTATTAGCGATACTATCTTTGACCAACTTGTCTTGCAAGTCGCTATGAGGGTTAGGCTTGCTATGCATATTAGTATCGAGATGAGTAGCGTTAATACTATTATTAAGGGTGTCATTGGCAGTGTTAGTCATAAGATTATCCTATTACTGATACGCATGGCTAGTTGTTGATTTAGGAGCGCTAATGCTGGTATTTGTAGCGCTATGATACAGCAAACACGGTAACGGTGTCGCCATTATCCGCGGCATGGACTTGGTCGACAATGGTAAGCTCGCGCGTGCAAAAAGGCTCTATAAAGCCTTTGACGCTCTTTAACGGGCGCATAGCAGTAAACCCTGCATCGATAAAGTCATATAGCGGCTGATAATTATGGCGATAGGCGGTGCCTTTTGCCATAGCAAAAGCCTTGCGTAACATAAATGAGTTGATATATTTATCGGTACGGTAGCAGACTTCTTTTAGGTTCCCAAGCTGCGCTCGGCGTTCATCCGCTTCATCAACCGCACGATAAGCACAAATCATAGTCTCTGCATTGACAGGCAAGTCTTGCGCTATTAGCCACTGCGCTAAATGCAAGTCTAATTCAATGGCTAGAATAGCAGCGTAAATAGCCATACTCCCTGTTTCTAACGCTGCAGCAGGCGCGAAACGCTCTACTTTCTTGGCTTTAGGAACGATACGCTGTAGTTGTTCGGCGAGCTTTTTGAACTCATCACCGCCATAGAGCTGCGTCAAAAAATAATCTGCCATCGGCCGGTTTTTTGGTTGTTCAAAGACATCGGCATGGGTTTGTTCGATACGGGCGCGCTGCCATGCTTGCACTTCAATGAGTTTTTCATTCAGCGCTGCATCATCGTGGTAGGGCAATTGCCAAAAGCGCGCTAGATGATGTTGTAGTTCTGATAATGCTGACATAACAATCCTATATGAATAAACTTATATAAATAAATAATCAAGCCAAAAAATTAGCAGCTGAACGCTTATTATGCACAAAAAGTATAATAAAGAGTAAACACATGCTGCCTAAGAGAGTAGCAGAATTGGCAATAGCTACTAAGAGTTTTTGGTACATTTTTTATGAGGCTATGATACCTTAAAGCCTTCGTTTTTTCCGTTTTTATTAGGGCGTGTTGAACATTCATAAATAGGCACTGCTGATCGCTAAAATCGTTCCAGACTAGGCGCAAGTCGAAGATAATGTTAATACCTTAGCTAGACTTGCAACACCGTATGGGGCAATTTTAGCATCAGCCTGCAAGGATAGGACTCTTTTTTGCCGCTTCTCTGCTAAAAATATCCCCTTAGAATGACTAAGCTAGATATTTTTACCTTTGAATCGCCTAAAAAATAATCTCTGTCAGTGCCATGATCTAATGTTCAACACGCCCTACTAAGATGACTCTGCTTAATAATCGCAAGCACGCGGACACGAAAAGGGAGGACATGCCCTAAAGTTACCCTTAAATAAAAAACAATACAAATGGCAAACTGTTACACAGCGATATTATCTCGGTGGTAAGTGAATGCTATTATTTATCTATACCTTCAGAATAAATAACTAGCAAGTGAGTCGCTATCATGTTTAACGATAAAGAGCATAAAACCGGTGCAAATGAGAAAAATGATAATAGGCAGCAAGCTGTCAGCGCGCGCTTAGATCCGCAAGTAGTTAGTAGCCGTTTGACACCCAATCCGCTAAGCGAGTTTTCGATGGATGAAGATGAGCTTAGGCTGGCCTTGGTCACTGCGCAATTCGCGCTTAGGGCTACTAGGCAACAAACACCGCCGCCAACGAATAAGCCAACAGGCTTACTAGTGCTGGTCAATGGTATGGAGCAAGCGGGCAAGGGCAGCGCGGTCAAACAGTTAAGGCAATGGGTCGATCCAAGGCTATTAAAAGTAGAAGCCACTATTGGCTACCCGCCGTTAGCTTATCAGCCTATTTGGCAGGCGCATACTAAAGCGATGCCGCGTCACGGCGATGTGATGGTTTATTTTGGGAATTGGTACGCCGATCTGATACATAACGTGATACGCATGGTTCAGTATAAATCAGCAAACGGCGCGGAGGTACAACAAAAACTCCCAACAACGGATTGGCACCTTTATTTAAAAGAGCAATTGGCTGAGTTAAAAACTTTTGAGCAAGACTTGAGTGCCAATCATACCAAGGTATTAAAGTGCTGGTTTCATATCGATGCTGAGACGTTAAAGGAGCGTCTTAATGATGAGACAGCAGATCCTCAGTATCTGTATCAGATAGATTGGTGCGATGAGGAAGTGCTAGAGCAGTTTAACTTGATAGCAGCAACAATACTGAGCCAACAAGGCGACTGGGTCATTATTGATGGTAATGATAAGTCGCAAGCACAAACGAGATTTTGTCACGAAGTCCTGCACGCTATACAAACGGCATTAGCGAGTAGTGAGACGTCTATGAAAGAAAGCTCAGGCACCCCTGCAGCGCCCGACTCGCCTGATTGTACAGCCGCTGCTTTTATAGATACAGAAGTGCCAAAAGCGCTCACTGATATCAAAGACCATGACCTAGATAAGTCAGATTACAAAGATGAGCTAGCAGACAAGCAAGCTGAGTTTGCGAAGCTCATACGAGATCGCAGAGGTCGCCATGTTATTTTTGCTTTTGAAGGCATGGACGCGGCGGGTAAGGGCGGCTCTATTAAAAGAATGGTTGCACCACTCGATCCACGCGAGTATCAGATTTATAATATTGGCGCACCGATGCTTTACGAGCTACAGCATCCCTATCTTTGGCGATTTTGGACTAAGCTGCCTAATGAGCAAACGGATCGCATCAGCCGTATCGCTATTTTCGATCGCACTTGGTACGGTAGGGTATTGGTTGAGCGTATTGAAGGGTTTGCTGAGCCTATCGATTGGCAGCGTGCTTATGGCGAGATTAACCGCTTTGAGGCGGATCTACAAGCAGCAGGCACGCTAGTGATTAAGTACTGGCTCGCTATTGATAAGGATGAGCAGCTCGAGCGCTTTGAAGCAAGACGAGAAACCCCGCATAAAAAATTCAAACTCACTGATGATGATTGGCGCAACCGTGAGAAGTGGTCGGATTATGTGCAAGCGGCGGCTGATATGCTAGCGCATACAGACACTGAGCATGCGCCTTGGTGTATTGTCGCAACCAACGATAAGCGCCGTGCCCGTCTCGATGTGCTTGATCATGCGATTGAGCAGCTAAAAGCCTATAAATAAGTCACGAGATAAAAGCGAAAATAAGCGAATAAATATAAAGAGCTCTGCTCATAAACCTGTCGTTACAATTTTGGCAATTTCATTGTGCATAAGTGCTCAATATTTAATATAATGGGCGCACGAATAAGGGCTGATGACTCTTTTATTTGAGGGGTTAGTCCTATATACAGTGTTTTATTGAGCCAATGTTTTATGACTTCGATATTTATTGCAGTGAGGTGTATTGCCTAAATATTTGTCGCTTCAATATATCATTGTTTCATTTTAATGATTTGTTCTAATTCTAATGGTTTTATTCTAATAAACTTATTAGCGGCTATTTATGAGATAAATAATCGCTAGATACCTAAGCCGCGAGCTGCCTTAATCAATTGATTTAGACTGTTACTTGCGGCTTAATTGTATGTCTATAGCCTATGGCGGGCAGGTTTATAAGGATTGCTATACATTCAAAGAGTAGCTCTATCCAGATTCAAGCACGATGAAGTTAAGCTGCAATCACGCAGCTGAGCAGGATATCAGCGTGTGTTGTGACATCATTATCACTAGCAAGTCTCTTTAATCTTACTCAAGGCGTCTCATTTTATGGGTATTAGCAGCAACTCTACAGCATCAACCAAGCCGGTTGGTTCTATGAGAATCAATTTATTCTTTGCTATTTTACTGACTGCGATGACCAGCTATTTTTTATGGTGGGGTCTCGACTACACGATGCGTCAACAAACGACGTTGTTTATCGTTGCTACTGCCTTTGGTGTCTTTATGGCATTCAATATCGGTGGTAATGACGTCGCCAACTCTTTTGGCACCTCAGTAGGTGCAGGTACTTTGACCATTCCGCAAGCTTTGGGGGTGGCAGCGATATTTGAGGTGTCGGGCGCTGTATTAGCAGGTGGTGAAGTAACTGATACTATTCGCAGTGGTATTGTGGATTTGGACGGCTTGGCGGTCAGTCCTAATCAGTTCATTTATGTCATGCTGTCTGCTTTGATTGCTGCAGCGTTTTGGTTGTTATTCGCCACCAAAAAAGGTCTGCCCGTTTCAACCACGCACTCCATCATCGGCGGGGTAGTGGGTAGCTCTATTGTATTAGGGATCACTCTAGGTGGTACTGAGATGGCGCTCTCAACCGTAGATTGGGGCACTATCGGCACGATTGCTGTCTCTTGGGTATTGTCACCTTTATTAGGCGGCGTGCTCTCTTACTTCTTATATGGTCATATCAAACGTAACGTCATCGACTACAACGATCAGGCAGAAGCGCAAATCGCAGAGCTAAAAGCCGATAAAAAATCTATCAAAAAAGAGCACAAAGAACGTCTGGATGCGATGACTGAGTCTGAACAGCTCTCCTATACCTCAGCCATGCTTCGCGATCAAGACATTTATAAAGACGATGACTGTGACGTTGAGGATTTAGAGACAGACTATTATAAAAAGTTGTATATCGTCGAGCATGAGCGTGAAAGCTTAGATACCCTAAAAGCTTTGAAGAAATGGGTACCTATCTTGGCAGCTATGGGCGGGGCGGTGATGACCTCGTTAGTGGTGTTTAAAGGCCTCAAAAACGTCAATAGTAATATGACGACCCTGCAAGGTTTCTTAATCATGGGCATGATAAGTGCGCTAGTTTGGCTAGCCACCTATATCTATACTAAGAGTATCCGTGGTAAACACAAAGAGGATCTGACCAAAGCCACCTTTATTATGTTCAGCTGGATGCAGGTCTTTACCGCTTCAGCCTTTGCCTTTAGTCATGGCTCTAACGACATTGCCAATGCGGTGGGGCCTTTTGCTGCTATTATGGATGTGATTCGCACCAATACGATCGCCTCAGAGGCTGCAGTACCATCGCCTGTGATGCTCACCTTTGGAGTAGCGCTTATCGTTGGTTTATGGTTTATTGGCAAAGAAGTCATTCAAACGGTGGGCACTAACCTCGCCAAAATGCATCCGGCCTCTGGCTTTTCAGCTGAGCTTGCCGCCGCAGGCGTAGTAATGGGCGCTTCGACTTTAGGCTTACCCGTATCGAGTACGCATACTTTAGTAGGCGCGGTGTTAGGTATCGGTATCGTCAATAGAAACACCAATTGGGCACTTATGAAACCTATTGGACTGGCATGGGTTATCACTTTACCAGTCGCCGCAGCACTATCGGCTATCAGCTTCTTGATACTCAATCAAATTTTTAGTTAATGGGATATTGACTATAAAATGATGAAAAAGACAGGTTAAAAATTCAATGTTAAAAAAAGCTTATCGATGATCATCGATAAGCTTTTTTACTACAATAAAGTGTGGTTTGGTTTTAATTTATCATGATAGCTTTCATCATGAATTCAAGCTTCAAGAGCTTGTTTATTAGCAGCTTTATTAGCTAATTTATCTGTACCGTATTGTTGACGTTTTTTGGCAAAGAAACGATCTAAGCGATCCATAGCATTCTCTAAATCATGTAGATTAGGCAAGAATACTAAGCGGAAATGGTCAGGGGTATCCCAATTAAAGCCAGTGCCCTGTACCATGAGTACCTTCTCCTCAATCAATAAATCCATCATAAACTGCATATCGTCTTTGACCGGATAAATTTTAGGGTCCATCTTTGGAAAGCAGTAAAACGCTCCTTGCGGCATAGTGCAAGAAATGCCGGGGATCGCGTTAAGACGCGAGATTGCCATTTCACGCTGTTTAAACAAGCGGCCTTTCTCTGAGGTCAGCTCTTTCATACTTTGATAACCGCCCATCGCCGTTTGAATGGCATATTGTCCTTGCACGTTTGAACACAGGCGCATAGAGGCGAGCATGTCTAAGCCTTCGATAAAGTCCGTAGCATGTTGCTTTTTACCAGAGACCATCATCCAGCCGGCACGAAAGCCTGCAATACGGTGCGATTTTGACAAGCCGTTATAAGATAAGACTAGTACCTCATCGGTAAGCGTACTCATAGGCTTATGTTCGACATCGTCATATAGTACGCGGTCATATATCTCATCTGCCATAATAATCAAATTGTGCTCTTTAGCAACTTCGATAATCTGTTTTAGATTCTCATCAGAGTACAGCGCTCCAGTCGGGTTATTCGGATTGATAACCACGATGCCCTTAGTTTTGCTCGTAATCTTTGCTTTAATATCTTCGATATCAGGCTGCCAGTTATCATCTTCATTGCAGCGATAATGCACTGCAGTACCGCCAGAGAGATTGGTCGCTGCCGTCCATAGAGGGTAGTCGGGCATCGGAATCAGTACCTCGTCACCATCATTCATCAGCGCCTGCATCGTCATCACAATCAGCTCTGAGACACCATTACCAAGGTAGACATCGCGTACATCGACCGCTGATAGTAGTCCTTTAGACTGATAATACTGCAGCACCGCTTTGCGCGCCGAAAAAATCCCTTGCGAGTCTGAATATCCTGTCGCTTCTGGCAGATTCATCGCCACATCACGTAAAATCTCATGCGGCGCTTCTAAGCCAAAAGGAGCAGGGTTGCCGACGTTGAGTTTGAGAATGCGTTGACCTTCGGCTTCCATTTTATTAGCCATTTTTAATAAAGGACCGCGAATGTCATAGCAAACGTTTTGTAGTTTTTCAGATTTTTTGAGTTCAGTCATAGTCGTCTCTTCCTTGTCTTGAAGCTTTTTATCTTGAGGAGTTTTGTTTTGGTAAGTCGTATAACTATTTGAGTGAGTATCTAATTGCTGGCTTGGGTTGCCATGGGCTAGTGAGGGCTTATTTTGATCTGTCGTTATGGACTGAGGGTTGGGTTCACGCCCATCGCTATCATTGTCGCCGCGAAGCAGATAGCCTTCTGTGCATCCCAGAAGTCGCGCAAGCGTAGGCAGCTTGGAGGAGACGATACCATTAGTACCGCGCTCCCAATTGGAAATAGCGCCGCGACTGACTCTAGCGCCTGCTTTGGTCATTGCTTGTGCCAATTGCTCAGCGGTTAAGCCTTTATCACGGCGCAGTTGTACCAGTCTTTCAGCTTGTGCCAAGCGCTGGTCTTGAGCGAATTTATCTTGGGTTTTACTCATAATTAATTTGACCTCAGCTTATTAACACTTTATTAAATACTTTAATGCAAGATATTATTGCATTAGTACTGGCAATGCAAGCCATCTAACGTATTCCAATGCAAGTTATACTTGCAATATATAGTTTTTCCACAGAACTTCTATGAGGTGTTTTTAAGTTAATCTATTAATATCAATTATTTATAAGGTATTTTTGATATGAGTTAAAACTAAAAACAGTTCTTACTCATAAAAATGTAAGAGCACTTTAACGTGTGTTTTTAGTAATCATAGTCATCTACACATTGAATAATTAAGGATAACTACCATATCGAACCTATCAGAATGTTTTGAAAATTCAAAATTTTAAAAGTGAACGATAATAAGGAACGACTATGCAAGACAGCCAACTCACCAAAGAAGAGATTGCCCAGTTAACCGAAACCGACTGGAAGCAGCGTTTAAGTGCGGATGAGTATCATGTTATTCGCGAGAAAGGCACTGAGCGTCCTTTTACCGGCGCTTATAATGATGTCAATGATAAAGGCGTCTATCGCTGTAAAGCTTGCGGTGCCAAATTATTTGATTCAGAAAGCAAGTTTGATGCTGGCTGTGGCTGGCCAAGTTTCGATCAAGGGATCGACAATTCCGCTATTGATGAGCACGTCGATGATTCGCTAGGGATGCGCCGTACCGAGGTCACTTGCAGTAACTGTGATGCACACTTAGGCCATGTGTTCCCTGATGGTCCACGTGAGACTACGGGTATGCGCTATTGCATCAATTCAGTGTCGATCGATTTGGATAAAGCCGAAGACTAAGCGGCATTCAATACTAGCTATTGATTACGTAGACTTTGTTATATAGTAAGGGAGCTGATAATAGCTCCCTTATATTTTGGGCACAGCGACAACCGAATTATAATTTGATTAAGGATGAGTGATGAGTACTATCTATGATTTTACTGCTGAGCGTATGGACGGCACGATGCAGTCTTTAGCTGACTTCGAAGGTCAGGTGCTGCTAGTGGTCAATACCGCGAGCAAATGCGGTTTTACCCCGCAGTTTGAAGGGCTTGAGACCCTAAATGAGCACTATAAAGACCAAGGCTTAACGGTTATCGGCTTTCCGTGTAATCAGTTCGGTAGCCAAGACCCTGGTAGTAACGAAGAGATTGGCGCTTTTTGTCAAAAAAATTATGGCGTCAGCTTCCCTATGATGGCCAAAGTCGATGTCAATGGTAGCGATGCTCATCCAATCTTTAAGTGGCTTAAAGAGCAGAAGGGCGGGCTACTTACCGATGGTATTAAATGGAACTTTACTAAGTTCTTAATCGGTAGCGATGGTCAAGTGATCGACCGCTATGCGCCAACCACTAAGCCTGAAGCTATTAAGGCCGATATTGAAAAGGCGTTAGCAGCTGCTAAATAAGTTTTTGTTGCTAAGAAGACGTTTCTAGCAAGTAGTAAACAAATGATTTAAATATTTTAAAGTATAAAGCTAATAAAAACAGTTGCTTGCTAGTCAACCGCCATTTTCAGCAAAAAACTTTGCTGAAAATGATGAAAACTATTTGACAGACATGTCTAAATCTATATAATACACACCCACAGCAAGGGGCTTTATTGGTTCTGAGTTGTTAGAAGTTGATTAAGAGGTGACAGTCTTGATTAGCTAGATCTAAGAAATTCATTAG